>JBJDYY010000166.1:0-12300 GCA_051867715.1 Candidatus Avispirillum sp. | reverse complement strand
CCTCCCTCAAGCATGCAGGGACCGCTTTCCGTACGCCTCATAAGGCTTTCGTCCACCGTTCTCGCCGCCGCAGAGGAAAGCAGAACGCGGTAATCCCCGTCCGTTATCTGCGTTCCCACGGTAGCCGCGTCGAACAGCTCACGGTAATGGGTGTTTGTCTGAATAAAGCCGCACCATATGCACATTTCAAGGGTTGCAATGCATAAAAGGCACATAACAACATTCATATCCCCCAAAACACTTTTCAGCCATTTGAGGTTCATATAGTACAGCACAATATAGACTATAAGAAGCGCAATCGGTATACACGGCAGAATTATCAGCCGTCTCCTGCCCGGTATTCTGCTTTTCATGCACAGGGTGAAAAAGATGAGCAGTATGCAAAGCCCCAGCCAGCCTACCACAGCGAAATAACCGGCGGCATACCCGTACACTTCGCTGCTCCACACCTCTGCGTCCTTCGGGAAAGTAAAGACCGCCTGATGAAAATCGTTTGTAATAACAAGCATGAAAAGCACCGCCGAGGGGATATACAGCGCCCCGGCTGCGCGGGGCAGACGGTAATTCTCAGGCTTTCCCATGGAAAGCACAGCCAGCAGCAGAAGCAAGGGGATAAACAGCATGGGAAGATAGTAAAAATACCACAGATATCTTGCAGCATCCGGTTGCGTCTCAGGGGATACAAACACATATTTTGCCGTGCGTACAGCCATCCAGAACACCATAAGAAATGCAACTGCGGTAAAATACCGTCTTGCCTGCACCTGCATTATACGGGCATGGACAGAAATCCCCCACGCCGCAAACAAAGATATGTAAATAGCGGAGCGGAGAATACCCGCATGTCCGCCTGTCATACCGTTCATAAAAGGGAAGCGGCACATGTAGGCGACAATAATGAGAACAGCCGTCGCAAAGCCTATCCATATGCTCTTTTTGTTGCGACTCACCGCGGCTCTGATTTTTTGAGGCAGTGCGCCCGCAGCCGTTTGTGCACCCGCGACCGTTTTTTCGGAGCTTGTTGTTTCCGCGCCCGATTTTCCCGCGACCGTTTTTCCCGCGACCGTTTTCACGGCGCTTTCTTTTTCCGCTCCCAGTTTTTCCGAGCTCGATTCTTCCGCGACCGCCGTGCTCCGAAAATCCGTATTTCCGGCTGAATGCTCCGCCGCCGCGGTTTTATATGTCTGCGCCAAGCCTGCCTCCCGCTTCACCGTACCGCTGCCCCCTTTCATACGAAATCAGAAAATCCCACGACAAAATTCTGCCGCGATTTTTGCCCGTTTCCCTGTTTCCGGCGGTTTTTTGACCGATTTTCAACCGTCAATTCAAATCGCCTCAGCAAACAGTACAACTTCTCATAATATATTATAACATATCTGTAAATAATTGCAATCCCGATGTTTTCTCTTTAATCTTTACTTTCCACTCTCCGTTTCCCATTATCAATTTTCAATTTTCAATTCTCAATTTTCCATTTTCCATTTTCCATTTTCAATTATACATTCATCCATCACTGCCTCCGCATCTGCCGCAGGAACAGCAAGACCGCAAGGGCAAGGGCCGCAGCGGCATAGCCTGCCACCCAGTATATATGGGGAAAAATATCCCCGTAGCTTCCGCCAAGCACCGCCCTCTCAAGCTCCACGGCGTGAGCAAAGGGCAGAAGATACGCGATTTTTTTGAAAGCTCCGCCCACAAGCTCCAAATCAAACCATGTCCCCGAAAGCCACGCGGCCACATTGGTAAACAAAGCACCGCAAATGCCGCCAACCTGCTTTACTCCCAGCACACTGCCGCACAGAAGTCCAACGGCAATAAAGAACACCGCCGCGGGAATCCCCGACAAGACCGCATACAGAATTGAAATTTTTATATCAAGTCCCAGAATCACCGCCACAAGATAGCAAAGTACAGACTGCGCAAGCGCTATGGGCAGCATGGGCAAGGTATAGCCGAAGATAAAATCCGCGGGTTTCATTGGTGCCGTATACAGCCGCTGCAAAAACGCGCTTTCCCTGTCCTTTGCCACAAGGGATGCGGAAAAAAGGGTCAGAAACGACATTCCGAAAACGGCAATTCCCGGAGACAGCCTGCCGATTTCAAACAGCTTTACCGGAATATTTGCCTGTATGGCGCTGAGCAGCAGTATAAGAATAACGGGAAAACCTATGCCGAAGCACAGATTAAGGGGGTCGCGCAGTATTTCTTTAGCCGTGCGCGATGAAAAAGCGGCAAGCTTCATATGTATATCAATCCTTCCGTAACTGTTATTTTTGCATATTCAGACCGGTATTTCAGACACTGTGCCCGTCCCCTTTTACAATGGCGACGAAAGCGTCCTCCAGCCTGTCCACGCCGACACTCTTTTTAAGTTCATCGGCGGTACCGAGCGCCAGAAGTCTGCCGTCTTTCATAATCCCTACGCGATCGGAAAGCGCCTCTGCCTCCTCCATATAGTGGGTAGTAAGTACAACGGTGATCTTGCCTTTCAGAGAGCGCACAGTGTCCCAGAGATCGCTTCTTGCAAGCACATCAAGTCCCAATGTGGGCTCGTCGAGAAAAAGAATCTGCGGCTCGCTGACCAGCGCCATTGCAATGCTCAGCCTGCGCTGCCAGCCTCCCGACAGCTTTCCCGCTTTTTTGCCGTACACGCTGTCAAGACCGAACCTGCTCGCCAGCTCCTCTGTTTTCGCTCTCCTCTTCTCAGCGGAAAAACCGTGAAAAGCGCACATAAGCTCCAGGTTTTCCCTGACCGTAAGTCCCGGCGCCACGGCGGTCTCCTGCGGAGACACGCCTATAAGCTCCTTTACGGCGGCAGGATTTGTGACAATACTTTTCCCCATAAGAAAAGCGTCGCCCGAAGTAGGCTTTGTAAGGCATGACAGCATTTTGACCGTTGTAGTCTTGCCCGCGCCGTTTACGCCCAGCAGAGAAAACAGCTCCCCCTTGTTGACAGTCAGATCAAGAGAGTTAACCGCCGTAAGTTCTCTGTATTTTTTCGTAAGCTGTACTGTTTTAATTGCTTCTTTAACCGTTTCCATCAGTATTTCCCTTCTCTCTGAATCTTTGCAGAAGCCCCATATAGCAGTCTGTCAGCGAGTTTTCGATAAAATCTTCGTCCCATTCCAGATAATTCGTAGCAAGCATAGTAGCAATTCCGTGAACGAACACCCACATTTCAAGGTGGAAAAGATATGCGCTCTCGCGGGAAAGTTCGGTAGTAGCGCAAATTATGTCAACAGGCTTGTCCGCCTGCCCCTTCTCTCCCTGATACTCACCCTTACGGTCTCTCATAAAGAGCAGCTTAAACAGTTCCTTTTCTTCCTCTGCAAAGCGTATATACGCCATACCCGTACACTTGTACGGCGGGAATCTACCGGCATTAAGCTCCTCCTCCATGCGCCTTTCGTAAAGCGCATTTGCCGCTTCAAGCACCCCGCTCTGTACCTCGTCCATACTTTTGAAAAGACCGAATACAGGCTTCGGGGAGCAGCCCAGCTTTGCGGCAAGCGACCTTGCCGTCAGCCCCGACGCGCCTCTTTCTCTTACCACATCCACGGCCGCGGCAATTATTTCTTCCCTTGTAAACATAACCTTAGGCGGCATATATATCCTCCTTTTATGCTTTTATGCTGTTTTGCGCGGCAAACAGTGTTCGGCATCTTGGAAACTGTTGTTGCGCAACTTCTGTTTCCTATTATAACCGCAACATCCCCATTTGTCAACGGTATTTTTGCAAAAAGCAAAGCGCCCGTCCGCTTTCAAATGAAACACAGACAGACGCTCGCCTCCTCTTCTCCGCACGTCACGGCAGAAAAGGAAAATGTATTTAATTATATCCGAAGCAACCTATGTTTACCGACCGAAAGCTCTGATTATTCCGCAAGCTATCTTCTCTCCCGAATTACCCGACGGCTGAGTGGTAAAATCGTCGGGACGGGCGTGGATTATTACCGCCTTGCCGATTATCTCGGGCACCGTAAAGCGATCGGTCAGAAATACGGAAAACGCCTCTCCCCCTACGCCGAACAGCGGCGGCATATCCCCCGCGTGATACGGGTGCGGGCAGTTTTTCGGATTGTAGTGCATACCCGCACCGGCAAAAGAATCCGTCATGGTACTCGTGCAGGAGGAGCCGTCATGTATGTGAAAAGCGAACACGGGACCCTCACATGCTCCCCTCGGATTGGGAAGTCCCGTAATCTGAGCCCTGACAAGCACCGCCGACCGCAAAGCGTAGAACATAACAGTCCCCCGAAGCTCGGGATACTTATCGCTTCCCCGAATCTGCGCCATGGCGTCCGGGCGCCTGTGCATAACATAAATAAGTCTGCCTGTATCTGTCATAGTTATAACCTTTCCTTTCGTTGATTTGTGACTGCTTTGCAAAATGCCGCCGGCCTTTTTGACGGCAAGGCACAAATGGGGTTTGAAACAGCTCACGTGCGCTCCGTGCCCGCGTTACTTTCAAACCTCACTTCACCTTCTTTCATTCCTTCTTACACAGTATATGCCCGTAAATCCCAGCCGCCAATAAGAACGGTATTTTTCCAAAAGCCTTGATTTTTCGGCTTCTGTGTATTATAATAAATCCCGCGGCTGTGTCCGCTCCATATGCTAAGATGTTTCTTGCCTAACCATCTTATAAATAAAAAACAAGGAGACAATAATTATGTTGTCATTTGCAAAACGCGAGATCTGTGAAATCAAACTGCTGCTGCAAAGCGTTCCCGCACCGGTGCTGACCGTATTTTCTGTATCGGTGATTGTGATGAACCTGCTTGCGAACAAAAGCGTTGACCTGCCTGTAAGCTGGCTGGCGCTTGACTGCGGCATAATCGTTTCATGGGTCTCTTTTCTGTCCATGGATGTTATAACAAAGCATTTCGGACCCAAAGCTGCAACACAGCTGTCAGTTGCGGCGGCGGTCTTTAATCTGCTGACCTGCCTTATATTTTTCGTATCAAGCCGTATTCCGGGCACATGGGGAGAAAGCTACTCTGCGGCAACGGCCGAGGGTGCAAATACGGTAAACGCCGCCCTTGACGCCACCTTCGGCGGAACATGGTATGTGCTTCTGGGCAGCACCGTCGCTTTTCTCACTTCCGCCGCCGTCAACAATTTTATAAATTTTGCAATAGGCAGCCTTGCAAAAAAGAATCCCGACGGTTTTGCCGCTTACGCCCTGCGCACCTATTTTTCCACCGCCGTGGGTCAGTTTACGGATAATATGGTGTTTGCTCTTATAGTGGGACGTGTATTTTTCGGATGGTCCATGCTGCAATGCGTAACTTGCTCGGCAGTAGGCATGGCGGCAGAGCTTATATGCGAGGTCATCTTCTCCCCCATCGGCTATGCGGTGTGCAGAAAATGGAAAAAAGAAAATGTAGGCAGCGCATACCTTGAATACAGAGCGACGCTTATAAGCGGGAAAGGAAATGCGAAAGCATAAACGGTATTATGAAGATACTTATAACAGGCACCGCAAAAGGCATAGGCAAGGCAATAGCGGAAAAATTTCTCGCCCTGGGTCATACCGTTGTAGGCATTGATATTCTGGAGTCAACGCTTAACAATCCCCTGTATACTCACTTCAAAGCAGACATACTGCGTGGAGAGCTTCCCGATACAGACGGAGTTGATATTCTCATAAATAACGCAGGTGTACAGAATTCCGGCGAGGATATTGATATAAATCTTAAGGGCACTATACGCGTAACGGAAAAATACGGCATACGCGACGGCATAAAAAGCATACTTTTCATAGCCTCGGCCAGTGCCTCCACAGGCGCGGAATTTCCGGAATACGCCGCAAGCAAGGGCGGCACCGTGGCGTATATGAAAAGCACGGCGCTGCGGGTAGCGCCCTACGGGGCTACCGCCAACAGCCTTTCCCCGGGAGGCGTCATCACCGAGCTGAACGCTCATATCATCGACGACCCCGAGCTGTGGCGACAGGTAATTGACGAAACCATGCTGCACAGATGGGCAACCGCAGAAGAAATTGCCGAATGGGCATATTTTGTAACCGCCGTCAATACCTCCATGACTGCGCAGGACATACTTATCGACAACGGCGAAGCGGCAAAATCCAATTTTATCTGGTAAAAATTGCATACCGCGCTTCTCCGCAATACAATTCACCTCCCGAAGCCTTTGGCGCCGGGAGGTTTTAGTTTTATCATCTGCAAAGTCACACCCGTAATAATGTTGCAAAATTGCCGTATAGGCACAAATCCGGTTGACTTTATTTCCTTGTTATATTATAATTTATACATAGAATTCACTCCTCTGTAAAAGAAAGGATAGACAGTCAATGAAAAAAAACCGGATAATCGGCATTTTTCTATGCGCCGTCATATGCGCGGGTACTCTCATAGGTGCCCTGTGCAGCGGCGTGTCGGCAGCTTCCGTCAGCTTTGACGAAGTGGTAAATGCCGCCTCTGAGATAATCCGTTCAAACGAAGGCTCCTACGCGTCGGTAAATTCCGATGACAACGGCGCTCTCAGCGTGGGATGGTTGCAGTGGCACGGAAACCGCGCTCTGAGCCTTATAAAATCCATCGTCTCAGCAGATACCGCAAAGGCGAAAAGTCTGCTGGGAGACGCGCTGTATAAGGAAGTGACTACTGCCACAAACTGGTCAACGCGTATACTGACAGCTGACGAAAAAAGCAAAATATCGGCGCTTATGGACACCTCGGCGGGACATACCGAGCAGGACAAGCTGGCGTATTCCGATATTTCCGTATACATAAATCACGGTATGACTCTGGGTATCACCGATCCCTCCGCCCTTGTGTTTTTCGCCGATATTGAAAACCAGTGCGGAGGCGGCGGAAGCGCAAGAGTTGCCTCGTCTGCAATAAGCGCGGCGGGAAACGCCGAAAAAGTGACGCTTACTGTTTTATATAACGCCTCCCTTGATGATTCCGTTGCGGGAAAATATAAGACCCGACGGGACAAGACATATAACAGTTGTCTCCTTTTGGGCTGGGATTCCCTATCGGGAAGCTTTGAAACATGGACGGCAGATTCCTCCGTAAATGTCCGTACCGGTCCCGACACGGCATACGAGCGGCTTACAACGCTTTCATCCGGTGCGAAAATCGCGGTCATTGCCAAGAAAAGCATAGACGGCTACTGCTGGGGCAAGACCTATATCGGCTGGCTGTGCCTTGACTATTGCTCATGGAACAGCGGCAGTCTTCCCGCTCAGCTTCTGCTGGATGCAAACGGCGGAGACACCCCCGTCGTACCTGTCTGGACAGATGTATCCCTTAACACGGCAAGAGCATCAAACAGCGTGGCGGTATATGACAGCGGCTACGGCGCTTCAAATGTTTTAACCAACGCTTACGGCAGAGAAACAACCGTCTCGTCAAGCGGTAAAGTCACGGCAGACCCCAATTACGGTGTATGCAAAAGCGCAATTCCCTCCGGCGGGCTTGTAATCTCCGGTCACGGTACCGGAGCCGACTGGCTGTATAAAAATATAAAAGCCGGCAGCTATGTGTTCTTTGACCGCGAGTTGTGCCGCATATATGCAGTTCCCGACGCCGACAGCTACGGTGCTATGGGGCATACTGTCACCTATAACAAGGCATACGACTCACTCCCCTATGCAACAAGAGCCGGATACTCCTTTGAGGGCTGGTATACGGAAGCCGTCGGCGGTACAAGAGTCAACTCAACCACCCTTTGCGACACCCATTCCTCCGTGGTGCTGTATGCACATTGGAAAGAGGGAGAAAGCTCCGTCATCACCTACGATACGGCAGGCGGTTCCTTTAACGGGGTCGTATCCGCGCCTCTTTCAGGCGTAAATATTCCCCGCGGCGCCGAGTCACTTGTGGTGTACAACAGCAGCGGCGACTATACAAAGGCCCCCACCAACGAATACGGCGCAGAGCTTACCGTGGACGCATCCGGCAAGGTCATCACCACCCCCGCCATTGGAGTTTGCGGTACTGAAATTCCCGCTGACGGCTTTATACTCTCCGGTCACAACAGCATGGGCAGATGGCTGTGCGCAAATGTATCCGCAGGCGATTATGTAACATACAGCTCCGACGCAAAAATTGTCACCGTATATAAGACAAAGAACGCCTACGACGCGCTCAATAAACAGATCAAGGTCGGTACCCCCATCGGTACGCTTCCCGAGGTCACAAGACAGTATTACACCTTTTTAGGCTGGTACACCGATGACGGCAAGCTTGCTACGGAAAAAACCGTTATGAATACCGCCGGTATGGTGCTGACGGCACGCTGGGAAATAACGCCCACCAAACTTTACTGCGACGCCGACGGCGGAACGGTCAGAGGAGCCGTTGCAACCGCCGCACTTTCGGGAACGAATGTGGCAAGAGGCTCCAATATGCTTGTAATGTATACAAGCGGCTCATCCAAAACCAACATCTACGGCACAGAGGCCATAATCGACAAAAACGGCACCGTGGCAAAGGTATTCTCCTACGGCTTCGGCAACAGTCCCGTACCGAGCGGCGGATATGTACTTTCCGGTCACGGTACGGCGGGAAGCTGGATCAGCGCAAACCTGAAAGAAGGTATGCGCGTTAAAATAAGCGGAAATACCGTAACGGTTTACGATTCCGAAGCCAATATGACGTGGAGCGGCTCAAAAACCGTAAAGTACGGCAGTGCTTACGGCGAGCTTCCCACAGCATACAGAGAAGGATATACCTTCCTCGGCTGGGCAGACCAAAGCGGAAAAGCCGTAATCTCTTCCGATGTTATCGATATTTACGGCGACATAACCCTTACCGCCGTGTGGCAGAAAAACTGCACCGTAACCTTTGACACCGCAGGCGGCACCCTGTCGCTTCCCGCTGCATCTTCAAAACTCAACGGCATAAACACGGGACGCGGCGCAAACGCGCTTGTAGTGTATACGGCGGTTGACTCCACCGGCACAAACGCATACGGTACCGAAGCAGCAGTTGACAAAAACGGTCTCGTCACCTCTGTCAAATACACAGGCAACAGCAAGATACCGGAGGGCGGATATGTAATATCAGGTCACGGTACAATGTCAGCATGGATTTCTGCCAATGTAAAAACCGGCAATTATGTATACTGGAACGGCTCAACCGTAACGGTATATAAAAACGCGGCTGACTATATGCTCCGTCAAAGCTCCGTTACCCTCCCCGAGGGCAGCAGTATTTCCTCACTTTCCGCCCTTCTTCCCACGGCAAGCAAAGCAGACGCAGCTTTTACTGCATGGATGTGCGGCAGCTCCGTTTTCACGGCAGATACAGCAGTATCTGAAAACATCACCGTCACCGCCAAATGGAAAAACGCTAAAAACACGGCGATATTCGACACAGGTGAGGGTTCTCTCAGCGGAATAATCGCTCAGGCAACACTCAGCGGCACCAACATCGGGCGCTCATCAAACAGCCTTGTATTATACAAGGATAAAAGTTCCACAGGCACTAATATGTACGGCAATGAGGCCATAATCGACGAAAGCGGATGCGTTGCCGCCGTAATATACGGCAAAGGAAACAACACTATCCCCGCCGGCTGCTACGCTCTGTCCGGCCACGGCAATATGGGAAGCTGGATAAAGAATAATCTTCGCCCCGGTATGTATGTGTCTGTCTCCGGCAATCTTATAAGCGTTTACGAAAGCCGGGCAGACTGGCTTGCAAATACAGGAGCGTTTATTCTGGAGACCGGCAAGCCTTACGGCGCCCTCCCCAATGCACGGCGCAGCGGATATGTGCTGACAGGCTGGCAGACCGTGACAGGAGAGCCGGTTACGGCCGATACGGTAGTGGCAGACTGCGATAATCCCGTAATTTGTGCAGTATGGACACCCGAAGTAAGTATTACCTTTGACTGCGGCGACGGCGCGCTCAAAGCACTTTCTTCGTCAACGGTAAACGGCGTAAATACCGGAAGAAGCGCCAACACTCTTATCCTTTACGCAGGCAAAGCTACCACAGGCACAAACGAATACGGAGCCGAGGCAATAGTCTCCTATGACGGCACCGTGCAAAGCGTGTACTCATACGGCGGAAACCACGCCATACCCGAGGGCTGCTATGTCCTTTCCGGTCACGGCACCGCCGCCGCGTGGATCAAGGCAAACCTGAAAGCCGGGCGCTTCGTCCTGGTAAACGGCAGCAGCGTCAGCGTGTACGAAAGCAAAGCGACCTATGAAGCCGCAGGCGCAAAAAGCCTTGCGGCGGCTCAGGGCTGTCCCGTAGGCTCACTTCCCGTCCCCGTAAAGGAGGGAGACAGCTTTGACGGCTGGTATACCTCCGACGGAGTACAGCTTACTGCAGACAGCGTACTTACCGAAAGCACAACGGTCTATGCAAGGTATAAATAATCAACTACCCTCTTGTATATAAAAATTTGAGGCGGAGAATAATTCTCCGCCTCGTTTTTATTAAAGAATGTAGTCGGTGATACAGTCGTACCAATGAACATAGGTAACGCCGTTTACAGTAAGCCTTTCATTATCCGGCAGCTGCTCACTCCACTTCTTTTTGTAACGGTCTATAGCCCAGTCATCGCGGTTAAATCTGCGCCAAAGCACTGTCCTGCCGTTCTTATCCAGAAACTGTTCGCTTACCACACCAACGTCATAGGTTTCAATATCCATAACACAAACCGTATCATAGCTTTTATTTCCGATTGTAACGGTATATCTTCCTGCAATATCCAGCAAAAAATCCTTGTCGGCGCAGGTAACAACAGCACCTGATCTGTGAATGTCCCCCTTAGGCGACAGATTTGTTTCATTGCCGCAGTTATCTTCACCGAATCCCCAGTTAGGTATAAATTCTTCGCCGTCAAGGAAAGTGATGTAATTACGGACATCTCCGTCATTTCTGATTGTAGCCAGATAACGGCAGTGCGTATCGGTAAGCTGAGCCACAAAAGTTCGGTTGATAACATGGTCCTTGTCCGAGCACGAAGACTCCCGCGCAGTAAGCTCGACACCTTCTATGCCGTGTACCATAGCCTTTCCCGTGACCTTCATGTCATATACACAACTGCATTTTCGGGACGGAATATCGTACATGCCCCACGACAGCTTTTCACCGGGCTTCGGCACCAAAAACCATCCCATAAGCTCCTCCCATTTAACTGAAAAAGGCGCCTTGTGACTTTCTTCTATCTTGTATTTGGGAATAAATTCGGGCAGTTTTTTCATACAGTTTTCTCCTTTCGTTTTTCGGGTGCGATATGGATATTTGTCTTTGAAATTCCGTTTGGCTGTGTGCAGTCTGCTTTTTACCGTACCAATGGGGATATTCAGGCGTTTTGCGATTTCTGCCTGCGGCAGTTCTTTCCAGAAGTACAGATAAAGTATCTGCTTATCCCTGTCCCCCAATAGACTCAGAGTCTCTTTCACAGTATATACCTCGGAAACTCCGCACCTGCCGTCTGAAAGCTCTTTTTCCGTCAGTATATCAATAGGAATTTCAAGCCGCTTTGCTTTACGGCGAAAATAATCGTTGCACTTGTTTCTGGCAATGCTGATTATCCACGCCTTGAAAGAGTCCTTGTTTTTCAGTTGAGGAAACCTCCGGCACGCGGTAAAATATACCTCCTGAAGCACGTCGTCCGCGTCCTCTTTGGAATTCAGCCGAAATCTCACAAAACGTTCCACGGATATGCGTTCCGCATTCAGCAGCTTTTCAAACTCATCCACATCATCACCTCCTTTTTTGCAAGTATTGAAACCGGTTTCACTATAATAGACGGCAGCCGCCCTTGAAAGGTTCATTTTCGGGAAATTTATAATAATTTTAATAAAAAAATATGTAAAATCAACAAGGGTGAAAAGAGGCACATGAAATGAGCGATGTTCTAAAGAACAGGCTGTCAACCTGTTTTGATTTTCTCTTAAAATACTATATGACAAATATACAACCTCTGTTTTTAATACACTTAAAATAAGTATTTCAAGTGTTATTCTGTACTGCGTACAGAGTTTTATTTTTTCTTTCGAAAAAGTTTTATTGAAACCTTACGGTTTCAGTGGTATTTTATTCGCCGCCAAAGCTGTGCGAAGCACAATATAACTATGCGTAGCATAATAAACTGCGAAGCAATATCACTCGCCGTAAGGCGAATCAAAACCACCGGCAAAGTCGGTGGCATGCTTGAGGCTGTAAGCCGCTGCCAGTGGCGGGGCTGAAAGCCCACCGATAATTCCGACATTTGCAAGTTTGCCCCACAGCCGCAAATGCGGCGGTATACTCTGCCTCCCTTGTGCAAAGGGAGGTGGCACGGCGTATGCCGTGACGGAGG
>JBJDYY010000165.1:0-12328 GCA_051867715.1 Candidatus Avispirillum sp. | reverse complement strand
CTCCCCTCTCTTTAGAATCTCTCCCCTCTTCTCGACACGGAAGAATTGCAAGGCGATGAGTTGAAAGAGCATAACACATTCGACTAATTGGAGAAAAGCCTGCACCGCCAGACTAAATTTCAAGTCTCCCAACAGACTTATAACAAAGCTAATGAGCGTGTCGATAGCAGATTTATAGTTACTCACAGAAAGCAAGGAAAGCAAATTGAACATTAACCGCAGGGGCGGACGGCAAAGCCGTCCGAAACGCTATAAGCAAAAGAGACGGAAAAGCTTGCTTTTCCGTCTCTTTTTGCTTTAGCACGCCGCGTCCCGCGGCTCCCCTGCGGGGGATGCGTACATTATCTTAATCGCCGTTCTCAATTTACCCTACCCTATTTGAGTTTTTCGGGGTCTCGGGGTGCTTTTCTCTAAAAAGCACCCTGAGCGGGGCTCGGGGCGGCGCCCCGAATATACTAAGCGGGGTAAGGTTCTCCGTCTCGACGGAGAACCGGGCAGAGCCCCATATCTGCTTTTCAGAGCCCCGTATTGAATCAAAGTTCCTCGATGGCGTCAGAACAGTTCTTTTTTCAGCTTGATTGAATCTTCTTCCGTAATCTTTCGTATTACGACACACGGGTCGCCCGCCGCAAATGTTCCGTCGGGGATATCGCGGGTCACTACGCTTCCCGCGCCGATCACACAGTTTTTCCCTATGGTTACGCCGCCGCACACGGTTACATTTGTCGCCAACCAGCATCCGTCCCGTATCACGATAGGTTTCGCATATTCATAATCAAACGGCGTTCCGTTTTCTTTATATCTTAATCTGCGTTCTTCGGCAAGCAACGGATGAACAGGCGTTGCCAGCGTACAGTTAGGGCCGATAAATACGTCATCACCTATGGTAACAGGACAGCAATCCAAGACCACAAAATTGAAATTCACAAAACATCTTTCGCCAAATGAAGTATTCACTCCGTAATCAAACTGCACCGGTCCCTGTATGTATGTGTCTTTTCCCATATCAGGCAACAGCTTTTTCAGTATATCCGTACGCTTTTCAACTTCATCCTCATATGTATCATTGTAGTCTTTTGACAGTTTATGCGCACTCAGGCGCATCCTCATGAGCGTCTCGTCTGAGGTATCATATATTTTTCCCTGAAGCATTTTTTCTTTTTCAGTCATTTTTCTGTTTTGCCTTCCGTCTCGTCATCGATTCTTATTTCCATTTGCGTTTCTCTGACTCTCATGCCGTGCTTTTCGTAAAACGCCCGTGCCGCATCGTTGCCTTCCCAGACATTCAGGGTAACAAAGGGGCAGCCCTGTTTTTTCGCGTATTCCTTGACAAATTCAAACAGGTCGCTTCCTATTTTTTCGCCCCTGCATTTTTCGTCCACGCACAAATCGTCGATAAACAGTGTTTTTTCCTGTCTCACAGCGGCACTCTGAGGCATAAAAACGCGGCAAAAAGCATAGCCCAACACCGTGCCGTCCCCGTCAGCCGCCACAAAAACCGGAGTTTCGGGGTCGGAAAGTATCCTGCCGAGCTGTGCTTTTGTATATTTGGTGCTGCCGGGCACAAAAATATCCGGTCTTATTTTTGCGTGTACCTCAAGCACCTGACCGAGAAGCTCAAGAAGCCTGTCAATGTCGGAATTTTCCGCTTTTCTGATTACAGTATTCATATCTACCCCAAGCAATAAAAGTGCAAAAAGCACACTTTGTAAAAAAGCGTGCTTTTCTGGAGCTGGTGGTGAGATTTGAACTCACGACCTGCTGATTACGAATCAGCTGCACTGCCCCTGTGCTACACCAGCGTCATTATTAACGAAATTTATTATACATTATCTCCCGCGCTTTGTCAACCGCAAAATTCAATTACTTGCTTAATTTTCGCCTTTTCATCCGGCGCGTGTGACGGCGAAACGGCAAACAACAATAACAACGCGGCAAAAAGCCGTCCGCTTTCGCGGACGGCTTTTATTACGGATTAAAGCCCTCTCTTTACATAGAAGGTATGAAGCAGCTCGTGAGCCTTGTGGCTGTTGGGCTCGCCCAGGAATTCCTCGTACACCTTCTTGATAATGGGGTTCTCGTGAGACTTTCTGTAAGGCAGATTCTTGTCTGCATCGTACAGGATCTTCGCTCTGACCGCTCTGAGATCCACGGTGTTGCGCACGCTTGCGGGCTGAATGGGCTGACCGCCGCCGTTTACACAGCCGCCGGGGCACGCCATAATCTCAATAAAGTCAGCCTTGTACTCGCCGCTCTGAATACCCTTCAGCAGCTTGGAAGCATTGCCGGTTCCGCTGGCAACCGCCACTCTCACCGTCATATCTCCCAGCTTGTACTCTGCAAACTTGATGCCCTCGGTGCCTCTGACATCCTCGAAGTCCACCTTTTCAAGGGTGGTGCCGAGAATCGCTTCAGCCGCTGTACGGAGAGCAGCCTCCATAACGCCGCCGGTTGCGCCGAAGATAGCGCCGGCTCCCGAGCCGATGTCAATAGGCTCATCAAACTTCTCGTCTGCAAGAGCCCTGAAGTTGATACCGGAGGACTCGATAAGTCTGCCGAGCTCTCTGGTGGTAACTGCAATATCCACATTCATCAGACCGTCGTTGGACTGACCGTCGCGTCCGACCTCAAACTTCTTAGCCGTACAGGGGATAGCGGATACGAATACCACATCCTTGGGGTCAACGCCCATCTTCTGGCAGAAGTAGGACTTATAGATAGCGCCGAACATCTGCTGAGGAGACTTGCAGGTGGAGAGATTTTCGGTCATTTCGGGGAAATAATGCTCGCAGTACTTGATCCATCCGGGTGAGCAGGAGGTGATCATGGGCAGCTTGCCGCCGTTCTTAATTCTGCCCAGAAGCTCGTAAGCCTCTTCCATAATGGTAAGGTCTGCGGTGAAGTTCATATCGTACACGCCGTCAAAGCCGAGACGCTTCAGAGCCGCAACCATCTTGCCCTCGCAGTCGGTGCCGGGCTCATAGCCGAAGCACTCGCCGATCTGAGCGCGCACGGAAGGAGCGCAGCAGATAGCCACATGCTTGGTAGGATCGTTGAGCGCGTCCACGATTTTCTGAGTATCGTCCTTTTCGTAAAGGGCGCCGACGGGACAGGAAACTATACACTGACCGCAGTTTACGCAGCTTGTGGAAGCGAGATCAGTCTCAAAAGCACAGCCGATAGCCGTGTCGTAGCCTCTGTTCTGCGCGCCGATTGCACCGATGCCCTGCACCTTGTTGCAGGCGCCTACACAGCGGCGGCAAAGAATACACTTGTTGGGGTCGCGCACGATGGAGGTACCGGAGCATTCCACATCAAACTTATCCTTGCGGACGGGGGTAAAGTAATCCTCCTCCACGCCGAAGTCATGAGCGAACTTCTGAAGCTCGCAGGTCTTGGAACGGATACAGGAAAGGCACTTTTTCTCATGAGCGGAAAGCACAAGCTGAATGTTCATCTTTCTTGCCGCTTTTACCTTTTCCGTATTGGTCAGAATTTCCGTACCGTCGCGCTCGATGGGGTAAACGCAGGAGGTAACGAGACCTCTGGCGCCCACCACCTCAACGAGACAAAGGCGGCAGGCGCCTATCTCGTTTACATCCTTAAGATAGCAAAGCGTGGGAATTTCTATGCCGGCGGATCTGCATGCCTCAAGCACGGTGGTGCCGTAGGGTACGGTATAATCTGCGCCGTTTATCTTGATATTAAGCATTTTGGTTTCCATTTATGTACTTGCTCCTTCCTTATTTCTTAGAGATAGCGCCGAATTTGCACTTCTCGATGCAGGCGCCGCACTTCAGGCACTTTGCGGTGTCGATAGTATGAGGCGATCTGACGGTACCGCTGATAGCGCCCGCGGGACATACTCTCGCGCACATGGTGCAGCCCTTACATTTTTCGGGATCGATGCTGAAGGAAAGAAGCTTTTTGCACACGCCGGCAGGACATCTCTTCTCCTTGATATGAGCCTCGTACTCGTCGCGGAAGTAACGCAGGGTGGAAAGTACGGGGTTGGGAGCAGTCTGACCCAAACCGCAGAGAGACGCGCTCTTTATGTACTTAGCAAGCTCTTCAAGCTTGTCAAGATCTTCCATTTCGCCCTTACCCTCGGTGATCTTGTTGAGCAGCTCAAGCATTCTGACCGTACCGATACGGCAGGGTGCGCACTTACCGCAGGACTCGTCTACGGTGAACTCAAGGAAGAACTTTGCAAGGTCTACCATACAGGTATCCTCGTCCATAACGATAAGTCCGCCGGAGCCCATCATGGAGCCGATAGCGATAAGGTTATCGTAGTCGATGGGAGTATCGATAAGAGAAGCGGGGATACAGCCTCCGGAGGGACCTCCGGTCTGAGCCGCCTTGAACTTCTTGCCGTTGGGAATACCGCCGCCGATCTCCTCGACAACCTCTCTCAGAGTGGTACCCATAGGCACCTCCACAAGTCCGGTGTTGGTGATCTTGCCACCCAGAGCGAACACCTTGGTACCCTTGGACTTCTCTGTTCCCATGGAAGCAAACCACTCAGCGCCCTTCAGAATGATCTGGGGAATGTTGGCATAGGTCTCAACATTGTTAAGAATGGTGGGCTTTTCGAAAAGACCCTTGACTGCAGGGAACGGAGGACGGGGACGGGGCTCGCCGCGCTTGCCCTCGATAGAAGTCATAAGCGCAGTTTCCTCTCCGCACACGAAAGCGCCGGCACCCAGACGGAGCTGAATATCAAAGCAAAAATCGGTGCCGAAAATGTTCTTGCCCAGAAGTCCGTATTCTCTTGCCTGCTTCAGAGCAACCTCAAGACGGTGTACCGCGATGGGATACTCTGCACGAACATAGATAAAGCCTTCGTCGGCGCCGATAGCGTAGCCGGCGATAGCCATTGCCTCAATAACGGCGTGGGGGTCGCCCTCAAGGATAGAACGGTCCATGAACGCGCCCGGGTCGCCCTCGTCGGCGTTACAGCAGACATACTTCTTGCCGGTGCTGCCCATAGCGAACTTCCACTTAAGTCCGGTGGGGAATCCTGCACCGCCGCGTCCGCGAAGTCCGGAATTCAGCAGAGTCTGAACAACATCCTCACGGCTCATTTCCGTAAGCACCTTTGCAAGGGCGAAATAGCCGTCCATTGCAATGTACTCGTCTATTTTCTCGGGGTTGATGACGCCGCAGTTGCGGAGCGCCACTCTCTTCTGCTTCTTGTAGAAATTAGTGTCGTTAAGAGAGGTATGAAGCTCGTGAGCGGCTGCGTCCTCGCCTGCCTCATCGGACTTGTTGTATACCAGTCTGTCAACGATGCGTCCCTTGAGCAGATGCTCGGACACGATCTCGGGAATATCCTCAACAGTCACTCTTGAATAGAAGGTGCCTTCGGGATAAACGATCATAATGGGGCCCAGAGCGCACAGACCGAAGCAGCCGGTCTGAACGATCTTGATTTCCTCGTCAAGACCGTTTGCCGTAAGCTGTTCTGCCAGCGCCTCTCTGATGGATGCGCTACCGGAGGATGTACATCCGGTACCTCCGCAAATCAGTACATGTGAACGAACCATAGCTTTTTACTTCCTCCGTAATTACAGCTTAGTGTTGCCGATGAGATACTCCTCAACGGGCTTGCCGCCCTTGAGATGCTCCTCAACGACTCTCTTTGCTTTTTCAGCGGTCATTTTAACATAGGTGACCTTGTCCTTGCCGTCCTCAAAGACCTCGACAACGGGCTCGTACTGGCAAATGCCTATACAGCCGGTCTGGGTTACCATTACCTTATCGGTAAGACCCTCTTTTGATACTTCCTCCACAAATGCGTTGAGTACAGGTCTCGCTCCCGCTGAAATACCGCAGGTAGCCATACCGACAACAACGCGAACCGCGCCGCTTCCGGTACGCAAAGCGACCTTGTCCTTCATCTGCTCCCTGATGGCAGCAAGCTCCGCTAAAGATTTCATGACTTTGTTCCTTTCATATATGTATATTATTTTTGATCGTACATATCTTTGAGGTATTCCCTGATAAAGGACAGCACCTCATAGCTGTTGAGCGGAACATCGCCGCCCAGTATTTGACGCATTTCGGCAGTATCAAGGCAAACATCCGTGTCCTCCGCCTTATGCACAAAGAAAAAATCAGTGTCTGGATTTCCCTGAATAAGCGTAAGCAAAGTTTCGCTTACATCCCCTATGGGGATAAAATCAATGTGATCGGTCCCGAAGGTCGCCTCCACTACGGTGCCGTGCCCCTCGCCCTCGCTTTCGGGTTTGGAGGAAATGCTCACTCCGCCGCCGGTCATCTCCGCAAGCATACGGAGAAAGGGAATGCCAAGTCCCACCTTTCTGGTTTTTCTTGTGGTGAAAAAGGGGTCTGACAGGCGCTCCACCTGCTGTGCGGTCATACCGCAGCCGTCGTCCTTTACCGTAAGCCTCAGTATATGATCCGCTTCTTCAAGGCGTATTTCGATATGCTTTGCCCCCGCTCTCACGGAATTCATGGCAATATCGAGTATATACAGGGACAGATCCTTCATAAATACTCCTTTATATCTCTCCGACCGCAATAGCGCCGTCCGCGCACTCAGGCCGCGCATCCTCTCAGGTAAATCCTCGGAAGTAAGCTCCTGTTTTCAGCACTTCAGATACTCAATAAGCCTTTTTCTGACAAAAGCGCCCGAATAAGGCTCATCGTCAAGCTCCACCGTGTTGCCAGCCTCTGATATATCCCACAGATAGTGGGCGTCGGAGCTTTTTACGCTTCGCAGCTCCTTAAGGACGGGATAGTTTTTTTCAAGACTTTCTCTGTCGCCGCTGCCGCTTATTTCATAGGCGGTATATGACAGCCAATCGGGGAAAGTACCCAGCACCGCCACCGCTCCGTTTGAGGTGCGGTCGATATGCGCGGGGTAGCACACTCCGCCGTACTCACGGCACAGCGCGCTTCCCTCGTCAAGAGAAAGGTCGGTGGCGTTGAGAAGAAGATTTTCTTCCTCGGAGAGAATATTGTCCTCTTCATCCATTACATACTGGTGTCCGAAAATTTCGGGACGGTTTTTCACGGGCATCATATGCCCCCGCACCGCATTTCCGAATTCCATGGCAGCTTCAAGAGAGTCAAAAAGGCATAACAGATGTATGTCCTCCGACACCGTAAGCTCCATACCCGCCACGGGAATTATGCCGTACGCCTTACACGCCTTGAAAAACGCGGGACAGTTAGCCGTGGAATTATGGTCGGTCAGAGCCGCAATCTGCAAGCCCTTGACCGCCGCCATTCCCGCAATATTTGCAGGCGTCATATCGTTGTCCCCGCAGGGGGAAAGACATGAATGGATGTGAAGATCGTAATTGTACTTATTCATTTTTGCAAAGAACCTTGCCTACAAGACAGCACAGCTCATAGACGCTTCTTTGGTCGGAAAACAGGGTAATATCTTTTTCCCCAGCCGCCTTAAGCGTGTCGGCGTCAGGCTCGACGCCCTCCGCCATTATAACGCAGGCGCACTCCGTAAGGCTTGCCACCGCCGCCACATTTATGTTGGACATAATGGTTATCCACACATCTCCGTAGGAAGCGTGGCTCATGACCCAGCTCAGCAGGTCTCCCGCGTAGCAGCCGCAGACTTCCTTGTCAAGGCTTCCGCAAAGCGGCTCTTTCCCCAGAGCGCGGCTTATTTCGTCAAGCTTCACCGTTTCCGTCACCGTCGCCGCCTCCTTTACTGTCCTCTTTTCCGTCGGCAGTCTCTTTGCTTTGGCTGACATGCCGCTGAATATAGTCGTGGAAAACATGGCGCATAAACACAACGCATTCGTCGGCGCACGCCTCGCCCCGCACTATATCCTCCGCAAACGCCGCGCAGGTAGGCGCGCCGCAGCTTCCGCAGTCAAGGTCGGGCAGATCCTTCCTTATTTCCTGTATGTCCGCCATCATGCGCATTGCCTCCGAGCGGTCGTCGGACAGAGGGGTCTGCGGTATGTACTCAACCTCAGGCATTTTAACACCCGAGGAAAGCTCGCCGCTGCCGGGGCGGAAGTTGGGAGAAACGGGAAGATAACGCTTAAGCGAGTGTATTCTCGCCTTTGCTATATAAGGATTCGCCACCGTCATTACTCCGCCTACGCATCCGCCGTTGCAGGCGTTGAGCTCAACAAATTCAAGCTCGGGGAAATCGGAGTTTTCAATCTGGTCAAGCACGCGGATAACATTCTCAATTCCATCGGCAGCAAGGTAGCGTTCGTTGAAAATCGCGGTGGATTCTCCGCCCGCGGTTGCCCAGCTGACGCCCACAGTGCCCGCCTCCGTGGATTTTTCCGGAACTGTTATCTTGTTCATCCGCCCCACCAGTTCAAAATAAACATCCGAGACGGAAAGCACCTCATCCACACTGCTCTCTGAGCCTGCAAAGGCGTTTTTCACATAGCTGACCTTTGCGGGACAGGGAGAAATGAAGAAACAGCCGATATCTTCGTCGGAAAGCTCGGGATGCTCCCGCAATGCTTTTTCTCTTGCCGCCTTGCCCGCCACCTCAACGGGGGGCAGTATAGGCAGTATGTTTTTGCACAGGAACGGAAAGCGCATACTGATAAGCCTGACCACCACAGGGCATGCCGAGCTTATGACCGGCTTTCCTATATTGTCTCCCCGCAGATACTGTCTGGTGTAGCCCGACACCATCTCGGCGGCCTTTGCCACCTCGAAAACATCGTCGAAGCCCATATCGTACAGTCCCTGCACCACAAAGTCAATATCGTCCAGATTGTCGAACTGACCGTACAGGGCGGGCGCGGGAAGCGCAATTTTGTATTTGTATTTGCTAAGGCTGTCAAGTCGATCGTGTGTCGCTTTCTTTGCCTTATAGGGACATACCCTTATGCATTCGCCGCAGTCGATGCACTTCTGGGGATTGATGGTGGCGCAGCCCTCCCTCACACGGATAGCCTCCGTGGGGCAGCGCTGAAGGCAGTGGGTGCAGCCCTTGCACTTTGTTTTGTCAAGCGACACAGAATGCTTATATTCTGTCATGTCGTCACCGTATCATATCAATATAAGGTAGTTTTCTGCAATTTTCTGCAGTTTCGGCAGTACTCAGATTCTGACAGTCATCACTACCGTGGTACCGCGCCCGACTTCGGTATCGATATGCATGGTATCGGTATACTTCTTCATATTTGGAAGTCCCATACCCGCACCGAAGCCCAGAGAGCGGATATTTTCCCTGGCGGTGGAATATCCCTCCTGCATGGCAAGCTCTACATCGGCAATACCCGGTCCGTGATCCTCAAGAGTCATTCTGACTTCGTCGGGCGTTACCTCCACCAGAGCTTTTCCTCCGTCTGCATGGATGACCATATTGATCTCTCCCTCATACATGGCAATAGCCACTCTGCGTATGACCTCGGGAGAGATACCAAGCTGCCGAAGGCGCTTTTTTACTTCCACAGAAGCGGCGCCGGCAGACGAAAAATCGTCGCCGTCCACATCGAAGCAGAAGCGTACAACGTCGTCAGGCATCGCACACCCCATCCTCAACATGACCTTTGAGTCCTGCTTCGTACAGGATTCCGCAGGCCTCAAACATACGCAGCCGGGTCTTCATGAGAACAATGCCCGCCTCCTCGGCAAGACATTTCATTTCCTCGGTAGGCACTTTTCTGCGCACAAACACAATGCAGCGCATATCCATCATCTCCGCAGTCCTTATGACCTGGGGATTGACAAGTCCCGTAAGCAGAACTGCCTGATCCTTTACGAATGCAAGCACATCGCTCATCATATCGCTGCTGCAGGCGGTAAACACCTCGCAGTCAAGCTGATCCTCGCCGCAAACAATGTCGGCGCAAAGCTTTTCGGAAATCTCCCTTATTTTCATATTATACAGCCGTCCAGTCTGTCAGTTGTATTTTGCGATAATTCCTTCAATATCGTCGGGGGTAAGTCTGCCGTAAACGTCCTCGCCCACGGTCATAACGGGCGCAAGTCCGCACGCACCGATGCAGCGGGTAGCGTCAAGGCTGAATCTCTTGTCAGCGGTAATTCCGCCGTTCTTAATGCCCAGAACGCTCTCCAGCTTTTCCATAAGGTTGCCGCTGCCCTTAACATAGCAGGCTGTACCCAGGCAAACGCTTACAGGGTTGGTGCCCTTGGGATTGAGCAGGAACTGGGAGTAGAAGGTAGCCACTCCGTAAACCTCGGACACGGGAATGTCAAGGCTCAGAGCGATATGCTTCTGCACCTCGGGAGGCAGATATCCGTAAATATCCTGCGCCTTCTGCATAATTCCCATAAGGCAGCCCTTCTGGTCTTTCATCTCGGCGATGACCTGATCAAGGCGAGCCTTCTGTTCGGGGGTGTCGGTAAAGGGCACCGTCGTCATTTGCTTTTTCATAGGTAATATGTCCTCCTGGCCATATGATTTATTATTTATCCCATTTATTATATAATATTTCTGCGCGAATTTCCATAGTTTGCGACAATTTTATTATCAATTTTAATAATTTATTCCGATTTTTTGTGTCCGATGCCGTCAGTGTGTCTCATTTGATACACTGTATATCGAATAAAACCGTGTTTTGCGAGCAAAAAAGCACAGAATTTTCCTTTGAAATCTTTTTAATGTATTGACAAAGCAAATAAGTCCGATATAATTGAAATAACAACCGAAAGGAGCTTTTATATGCTTGGAAGAACACCTCCCATGGGCTGGAATTCATGGAACACCTTCGGCCCGAAGATCAACGAAAAGCTTATTCTTGAGACCGCCGACGCCATGGTGGAAAAGGGCTACCTTGACGCAGGATACGAATATCTCGTTATTGACGACGGCTGGATGATGCCGGAAAGAGAAAACGGACTTCTTGTAGTAAATCCCGAAAAGTTCCCCCACGGCATGAAATTCATCGGCGACTATATTCATTCCAAAGGGCTGAAATTCGGTATATATTCCGCCGCAGGCACCCTTACCTGTCAGGGACTCCCCGGCAGCTACGGTCACGAGTACGAGGACGCCCGTATGTTTGCCGACTGGGGCGTGGACTATCTGAAATACGACCTGTGCCACTATCCCGGCAGCGGAGATGTGAAAAATTCCTATCTGACTATGAGTATGGCTCTGCGCGCCACGGGACGGGAGATTATGTATTCCGGCTGTACCGTAGGCGAGAGAGAGCCTCACACATGGATGCGCTCCGTAGGCGCCCACCTGTACCGCAGCACAGGCGATATTACGGACAATCTCCAGTCAATCCGTTCCAACGCCATGTCACAGCTCCGCAAGCTGTACAGCTCCGCCCCCGGCTGCTTCAACGACATTGATATGCTGGTGGTGGGCATGGGCGGAAACGGTCATGTGAGCCATACAGGCGGCTGCAGTGAGCGTCAGTATCTTCTGCATTTCGCAATGTGGTGTATGTGGGGCGCTCCGCTGATGATAGGCGGCGACATACGCAATATGAGCGAGGGCTGCCGCGCCATTCTGCAAAACAAAGAGCTTATCCGCATCGACCAGGACGAGGACTGCCGTCCTCCATACTATGAGGAGCGTCAGCGCTATGCCGCCGACGGCAGACTCGGATTTATAAAGCTTCTGTCGGGAGACGAGCTTGTACTGGGTTACTTCAACTTCTCCGACTGCGAAAGCCTTATGATCCCCTTCTATTTTGACGATTACGGCATTCCCTCAGGCACGGGAGCGGGACTTGACATAACGGATATTATAACCGGCGAGCATATAGGCGTAAAGCACGATTGCTTCTGCCCCGTTGTGCCTCAGGAAGACTTCAAAATATATAAAGCAAAGATCGTCACAAAACAGTAAAGCGCAAAAAGGAGCGGCGGCGTAAGCCGCCGCATAAGTTTATGACAGATTTCAAATGTATGAAATGCCTGCGCCCCCTTACCTATGACGAGGTAGCCCTGCACAGAAAAATGGTAAACCGCGGCGCTCGGGAGTTTATGTGCATCACCTGCCTCGCAGAATATTTCAAGGTAAGCGAAGACGCCCTGCGCGAGAGAATCGACTATTTCAAAAAAACAGGCTGTACCCTGTTTATGATGTAGGCATTTAACCCGATTATACGGAGCTCTGCCGGGGCTCCGCCCCAAACCCCGACGATTATACGGGGCTCTGCCCGGTGCTAGCTGCCCGGTGCTACGAAAAAGAATACGGGGCGCTGCCCCGCACCCCGCTCAGTACCTTTTTTGGAAAAAAGGTACTGAGAACCCCAAAAAACTTTTGCCCTGATACGGCAATAAAGCGACCCCACCGCAGGGGTGCCGCGTATGCGGCAAGCGAGAAGAAGCGCGTAAGAAAGTGAACTTTCTTACGCGCTTCTTCTAACGCTTCACG
>JBJDYY010000164.1:0-2654 GCA_051867715.1 Candidatus Avispirillum sp. | reverse complement strand
GAGGACGAGGTGCTGCCTTGGGATATGATAGACTGCGGAGTCAGCCGCGAATTTCTTCTCCGCGAAAAGAAAAAAGCCGCCGAGGCGGCTACCACTCCCTCCTGCAAGGAAAAATGCTCCGCCTGCGGCGCCAACGGACTTGTCAGCCCCGAGTACTGCCGCTGGTGCCCCGGTCATAAGGAGGAGAACGCCGAGTATCTGGGTCAGGATATAAAACCCCGTCCCACGCGCCCGGCTGTGACGGCAAACGACGGCAAGCGCGACGCAAGAGGCGCGGGAGCCGCCGTAAATCCGGGAAAAAAGCCGGTGAGAACGGTCAAATTCCGATTTGAGGAAACAGGCGCGCTTGTCTATGTTTCTCATCTTGACATAGCAAGAGCGGTCACAAGAGGTCTTGTAAAATCAAAACTGCCTCTGTATTACACGGAAGGCTTCAATCCCATTCCCAAACTGACCTTTGCTTCGCCTTTGTCCGTAGGCTGCGGCGGCGAAAATGAGCTTGCGCAGTTCAAACTGACGGAGGATGCGGACGACGGCACGATTCTTGAAAGGCTGAAAGCCTCCATGCCTGAGGGTATAACGGTGAAAGAGGTGTATTCCTCTCCGTCAAGCTTCAAGGAGATAGCCTGGGCGCAGAATGTTATTGATTTGCATTGTGACGCGGGGGATGATACCGTTCCCATGCTGTACCGGAAATTTTCCTCCTCAGTGGTGGTGCTGAAAAAGACGAAAAGCACGGAAAAAGAGGTGGATATCAGTCCCTTTATCCGCGATTTCAGCGCGGAAAGGACGGATTTCGGCGTCCGTATCACCGTTGTGACAAGAGCGGACAATACAAACTATCTGAATCCCGAATATGTTGCTCAGGCGGCGGCAGCCGTTGCAGACCCGGAGAACAGAGGGTACCATACCATAATGAGACAGTTCTTTATGTTCGAAGACGGCAGCATATTCAGATGAATGTTACTCTCAATAATTGCAGCGAAAAGGCGGCGCATAGCCCAAGTGCCCTGAAGGACACTTGGGCAGTTTTATTCGCCTTACGGCGAGTGATATTGCTAAAGCAGTTTTATTATGCTACGCATAGTTTTATTGCCTGAGGCAGTTTTACGGCGAATAAAATACCACTGAAACCGCAGGTTTCAATATCACGGTTGCCGTCGGCAATCATATCACTCTTTGCACAGCAAAGAATATCACTGCATAATAATTACCGCCCGAAAAAGAGTTTTGTCTTTTCTCTTATTCGGGTAGTTTTGGCTTATACCGTTACAAGCAGGAAATTTGTATGTCAAATTTCTATTAAGTTTCAGATAACTGTTCTTAAGAACCTGCTCATATGCGCCGCCTTTTCTATAATATGCCGTCGAGGCTGAGAGCTTCGGAGTCCGCAAGACGGTGCAAAAGTCCGGACAGTTGATCCAGAGCCACGGCGTATTTTTCGCTGCTTTGCGTCTTTACGCAGACCGATAAAAGAGACACGGCGTCATCAATGCTGTCCGTCTCGCGGTGGTCGACGGTGAAGCTTATATACCGTCGGCAGCTTTCCCATCTTTCGCAAAGTTTGGTTATATCGGCTTTTGATGCATCCTGCACGCTGTCCGGCATGCTGTCGCATATTTCAATAAGCTCAGAAAGACGGTTTTCCACATAAATGCAGTTGGCCAGAACGGCGCCGCACAGTACGGCAAGGGTTACAAGTGAGGCGATAAAGGATTTCATGATTTCTCCTCCTTTGTACCGCTTTTTTCTCCGCTTTCGCCTTTCAGAATAAGGGTAATTCTGCCGGAGTCTCCCACGGCAAACAGGAAAACATCGCAAAGCTTTGCTCCACGCTGTTTTAGCTCCCGTTCCAATTTTTCACGGCTCCAGCCGACTGTATCAAGATTTTTTTGTATTATGACGCGGTCGATTATAAGGGCGTGGGATATGCCGTCCTCCGGCGCTTTTTTGCCGCAGGCTTTGGGGGTCAGAGGGGAAGCCTCTGCTTTGGGAAAAACGGAAAGCTGTCCGTTTTCCTCCATAATGGCGTACTCCACATCGGAAATATCTGCAATTCCTTTCTGCCTGAGGGCGCAAAGCAGCTCGCTTAGACACAGGCGCTGTCTTTCAAGCTCTTTTTGGTCAAGTACCCCGCGACGGATTATCATACTGGGTTTTCCCGTAAGAACTGTTTTCACGGCGGGATGATGGAGCAGAATATACGAGAGGATGACTTCTATTGACAGAAGCAGCAGGATGGCGCAAACGGCGTGGGCAAAGGGAATGTTTTTGTCCGTAAGGGGTGAGGCGGCAATTTCCGACAAAAGAATCGTGACTGTAAGCTCGGAAAGCTGAAGCTCCCCCACCTGACGCTTGCCCATAAGCCGCATTGATACCACAAGTATCAGATATATAAGCGCGGTGCGTATAAATATGGTTACCATATAAGGATTATTTGTTTTCGGCACGGCGATTATTCGCCTGTTTGTCAAATGTTCTCTAAAACAGCAAAAAACGGGTCGTTTGCCGACCCGTTTTTTTGCTGCGGTATAAAACTTATGCCGAATATAATGCCGAAGCGTCCGATTTTAAATAGTCATCGGTGTATTCGTCAAAGTAGTCGTCATAATAGTAGTCGTCGGTGTCAGTGGAATAATCGTCTGAGTCGTCGT
>JBJDYY010000163.1:0-12775 GCA_051867715.1 Candidatus Avispirillum sp. | reverse complement strand
CTCTTGTAGCAGCCATATACGAAAAGGAAACCGTAGATGTGCTTCTTGTTTCCGACGCCGGAAAGGGAATACTCATAAAGTCCTCACTAATTCCGGAAAAAACTACGAGAACGGCTTCCGGCGTTATCCTGTTCCAGCTTAAGAAAAAGCAGCAGATAGCAGACGCTGTTGCCGGAGAAGCGCTTAATAAGTACCCCGACGCTTCCAAGTGCAGAAAAATAAAAATTCCCGCAGTTGGTTCTCCCTTGCTTATACCGGATGTTTCGGAACTTCAAATGACTATTGAATAGTCGCTGTAAATCAGATAAAAAACATCATGAAAGGAGTAGGCATATAATGTCAGAGAAGACAAGAAAGACAATCGTCCGCACCGTGGCCATTGTTCTTGCGGCACTTATGGTTGTGGGCGGCTGTGCTACAATACTTATGTATCTGCTTTAATAACACCGGAGCTTTTCATCTATGCATTCCAAGTTCAGAAAAACAAGAGCCGCCTGCTACACAGGCTATGTGACGCAGGCAATAACGGTAAACCTCGCTCCTCTCTTATTTGTCACCTTTCAGGACAGATTTGAGGTTTCTCTGGGATATATCGCCGCGCTAACCCTTATCACATTTTTCATACAGATATGTATAGACGCGGCGGCAATCAAATTCGTTGAAAAAACAAGCTACCGCTTCCTTGCGGCGGCAAGCCAGCTTTGCTCCCTTATGGGACTTGTGATGCTGGCATTCCTGCCGTATCTTATAATGCCCGAGGTCGGTATACTCATTGCCGTCCTTGTGTATTCCTCCGGCAGCGGTCTGTCGGAAGTAGTGCTCAGCCCGCTAATAGAAGCGCTGCCCGCTGAAAAAGACTCCGGCGGCAACGCCATGACCCTTATGCATTCCTTCTATTCATGGGGGCAGGCGGCGGTCATACTTATTTCCACCTTCCTTTTGAAATTGGTGGGCGGAGACCTGTGGTTCCTGCTTCCGCTGTTCTGGGCTCTTGTACCGTTTTTCAATACAATCGCGTTTCTGCGTGTGCCCCTTGCGGATATGACAGTTCACGAGGAAGGGCACGGCGTAATTCATATGCTCAGAGAGCCCGCTTTCATAACCGCGTTCCTTATGATGATATGCGCAGGTGCCGCTGAGCAGGCAATGGCTCAGTGGGCGTCAATGTTCGCGGAAAAAGGTCTGGGCGTTTCCAAAGTTGTGGGAGACATACTGGGTCCCTGTATGTTTGCCGTTATGATGGGCATAGGGCGTACTGCCCACGGTCTGTGGGGAAAGCGCTTTGTTATGTCAAAGCTGCTGATTATGCTTTCAGCGTTTACGGCTGTGTGCTACGCCGTCTGCGTATTTGTCCCCGTTCCCGTAGCCTCACTCCTCGCCTGCGGCTTTAACGGTCTCGGAGTAAGCATTATGTGGCCTGGTATGCTGACCCTGTGCTCCCATAAATACCCCCGTGCAGGAGCGTCCATGTTTGCAATGCTTGCGCTGGGAGGGGACATAGGCTGTTCCGTCGGACCGTATATCGCCGGGCTGTTCTCTGACACGGTTTCACAGGCAACGGAAAAATCGGGATATGCCTTCGACCTTTGCGTAAAGTTCGGTCTTGACGGAGAACAATTTGGTCTTCGCGCAGGCTTTCTCGCAGCTTCCGTATTTCCCATTCTGATGCTTATAGGCGTAACAATTCTGAATAAAAAAGGCTTTGATAAAAATGAAATCCAAGGAAAGTAAAAGGTTTTCGCTTAAAAATTTCCTGATGCTGCCGCCTGTTTTTTCGGCGGCAGCGTCGGTTATAATGACTGTTGTTGTCGAGTCGCTGTCGCGGCACGATTTTTTCGGCGGCTTTAAGTTTATTTATGAGCATCCGCAGTTCTTTATTCTGAACTGTCTCATAATCTTTGCCGCCATGTCGCTTACCTATTTTTCACCCAAGCGTTTCTTTACGCAATTTATGGTGCTGTTCGTATTTTTCGCCTTGGGAGTTACGAATTTTGTATTGCTGTTTACGCGGACTCAGCCCTTTGAAGCCGTGGATATATCTATCCTGCGCACGGGCATTTCCATCGTAAATGTATATCTCAATACCTTTGAAATTGTCCTGATCGTCGCCGCTATTGTTCTGTCTGTGGCAGGACTTGTACTTCTTTGCATAAAAACGAAAAAGCAGCCGGTACATATTCGCCGCACGGCAATATTTGCTTCTGTTTCCGTTGCTGTCTGCGCCGCCTGTATAACATTTTACTCACTTTTCGGGCTGATACCCTCAAATCTCGGCGACGCTAATGAAGCCTACGAGAAATACGGCTTTACCTACTGCTTCGCCAGAAGCATTTTCGACAGAGGTATTTCCGAGCCGGAGGATTATTCGGAAGCTACGGTTGAAGAAATTCTGGAATCCGTGGGAAGCGACAAGACGGACGAGCCTAAAACCAAGCCCAATATCATTATGATACAGCTTGAAAGCTTTATGGATCCGTCATATTTCAAAAATATAGAATTTGAAACCGACCCCGTACCCAATTACACCCGTCTTAAAGAAGAAGGCCTTTCCGGGCTTATGAGCGTTCCCAATGTGGGAAGCGGCACCGCCAATACGGAGTTTGAGGTGCTTACGGGTATGTGCCTTGACTATTTCGGCACGGGAGAATACCCGTATAAGACCATACTTCAGTCCCGCAACTGCGAGACTGTTTGCTATGACCTTGCAGAGCTTGGCTATTCTTCTCACGCTTTTCATAACCATACCGGAACATTTTATAACAGAAATACCGCCTATAAAAATCTGGGTTTTGACACCTTTACTCCCGTGGAATATATGAATTCCTACGAAACAAATCCACTCGGCTGGGTAAAGGATTACGTACTTACGGATCAGATAATCGACGCTCTTAACTCAACAGAGAGTCGGGATTTCGTGTTTGCCGTCACAGTGCAGGGTCACGGCAAATACCCGGAAACGCCCGTAGACGGGGAAAAGCTTATAGAAGCCGAATTTGACGGCGAGTACAGCGAAGGCTATATTCACCAAATGGAATACTACGCCTATCAGCTTTGGGAAACGGACGATTTTCTGGGCAGACTCATAAGTGAGCTTGAGAACTACGGCGAAAAATGCGTAGTGGTTGCTTACGGCGACCATCAGCCCAGCCTTGAATATACGGCGGATGATATTTCGCTTCCGGACAAGCACGCCAGCGAATATGTTGTGTGGGCAAATTTCGATATGGGGCTTACTGCGGGTGAGAGACACGATCTTGAATCATATCAGTTAAGCGCATATGTGCTTTCAAGACTGGGAATAAACAACGGAACTATAACAAAGCTGCATCAGAATTACTACTCAAACGACGATTATCAGTGCGCACTGGAAATGCTTGAATACGATATGCTGTACGGCGAGTCATACGGCAGCGAGGACAAGTATATTTCGCCTGATATGAAAATGGGAATACGCGATATCAGCGTAAAAGATGTAAATATAATAGGCGAGGATACATATATTATAGGGCGCGGCTTTACGCAGGCAAGCAATGTAAAAATCAACGGCAGGAGCGCAGAATGTGTCTACATTTCCGACGGCGTTCTTCTGCTGCGGGACAGAGTGCTTCAGGACGGCGACTCTGTGAGCATTCATCAGATAACCAACGATTTTGTGGAGCTCGGATGCTCGGAAGAGTATATATACTATATAGACGAACACGCGGACGCACCTATCAACAGTTATGACACAGAAGATTAAAACAGCAAAAAACTGCCCACGGGCAGTTTTTTGTTTACCTAACACTACACAATATCGCGGCGAAGCGCCGCAATTATCTTTTTTTCCTCGCGGGAGATCTTCACCTGCGATAGTCCCAGTATATCCGCCACCTGCTGCTGAGACATATCTCTGAAATAACGGAGAATTATAATCCGCCGCGACTGTTCATCCAGCTTTGACATTGCCTCGGACAAAGCTATACGCTCCACAGTATGTTCAAGGGAAGCGGAGGTGTCCTCCACCGTGCCCTCCACGGTAAAATCCCCGTCGTCGCCTATGGGCTCTGACAGAGATGCTACGGGGCGGGAGGAATCAAGAGCCTCTCTGACCGCGTCAAGGTCAATTCCCGTAAGCTGTGAAAGTTCCTCCATGTGCGGCTCTCTGCCGTTCTGCTCCATAAATTTTTCCCGGCAGCGCAGAATAACAGCGCAGTTGCGCTTGTTCTCGCGGCTCACCTTTATAAGTCCGTCATCGCGCAGAAACTTGCGTATTTCTCCCACTATGAGAGGTACGGCGTATGTGGAAAAGGCAGTACCGCGCTTTGTATCAAAGGTACGGATAGCTTTAAGCATACCCATCAGCGCTATCTGAATAAGATCCTCATTTTCCACACCCCGTCCCTGAAACCGACGGGCAAGGGAAGCGGCAAGGGCATAATTGGTTTTTATAAGCTCTTCCGTTGCGTTGCTGTCTCCGCTTTGAGACAGTTCTATGTTTGCAAGATTATCGCTGTATGCGCTCACTCATTTCACTCCCTCCTATGTATCGGAGCGAAGGGAGGACAGTTTTTTCGTAAGCGTCACTTTCGTACCTTTTCCCCTGCGGCTTATGACGCGGACGCCGTCGGTGAAATTTTCCATAACCGTAAAGCCCATGCCGCTGCGCTCGCCGTCCGGGTCAGTGGTAAAAAGAGGCTGCATGGCTTCTTCTATGTTATCTATTCCGCAGCCCTTATCCCGTATTTCGATGCGTACGCTTCTATCGGAATATGCTTTCATTGTCATATACACAGTGCCCACTGTATTCTTGTAAGCGTGAACCGTGCAGTTTGTCACAGCCTCCGACACGGCGCACTTCATATCCGCAAGCTCCGACACCGTGGGGTCAAGCTGAGTCATAAACGCCGAAGCCAGAGAGCGGGCGAGGGATTCGTTGCGTGACAGTGATTCAAAGCTTACTTTAAGGGTGTTTTCACATCTTTTTTCTTTACTTTTCATTTTATTTATCCGTGCCTTTCGGTTTTTTCTGTATTTGAGTTTTCCTCTCCGTATTTTATTATGCGCTCAAGTCCCGCCATATCGAACATGCGCTTTACGGCAGGAGCGGTGCGGGGAACGGAAAATCCAATGCCGTACTCCCGCGCTTTCTGATACCTGCCCAGCACAAGACCCAGTCCCGAGCTGTCCATAAAGGTAACGCCCCCCATGTCAATTACAAGCTCCGAGGGAGAATCCTCTCTGAGCCGCTTGTCTATTTCCTCACGGATGCTTTTTGCCGAATGGTGATCTATCTCGCCCCGAATAGTGCATTTCAGCACGCCCAGGCTTTGTGAAAAATAGGCGTCCGCGCTTTTGAATTCCATATGCTTCATTCCTTTCGTTTGCTTCTGGATATTATTCTATATGTAACGGCGTGCGATTTTTGTCAAAGCGGGTGACAAGTTAAAATTTTTCGTTGACGGAAAAAGGCAGAAATGATATAATGGACAAAGAAGAAAACTCCAAAAAACGCCAAAGGAAGGTAAAATACTATGTCACAGCTTACGGGAGCCGCCGTAGTCGGTCAGTCCGGAGGACCTACAGCGGCTATAAATGCCACTCTTGCCGGAGTTATTAAAGGAGCAATGGGCAAAGAATGTATAACAAAGCTTTACGGTATGCGCAACGGCATCGAGGGCTTTATGCGGGAAGACCTTATAAATCTTTCGGAAATTTTTGAAAACGCGCCGGAGAAGCTGGACACTCTCTGCGCCACTCCCGCCGCGGCACTGGGCTCCTGCAGAAAAAAGCTGCCCGACGCGTCGGACAGAGAGTTTTACGAAAATCTTATAGCACTTTTTAAAAAATATGACATCCGCTATTTCTTCTATATAGGCGGAAATGACTCCATGGATACGGTGGCAAAGCTTACCGCGTATCTCAAAAACAGCGATTGGGAAATGCGCGTTGTAGGCGTTCCCAAGACAATTGACAACGACCTTGCGGGCACAGACCATACTCCGGGATACGGCAGCGCGGCTAAGTATATCGCCGCCACAGTTTCGGAAATAATCCGCGATACCGCAGTATATACAGTAAAAGCAGTTACCATAGTTGAGATCATGGGACGCGACGCAGGCTGGCTTACTGCGGCGGCAGGACTTATGCGCGCCGCAAATATGCCCGCACCCGACCTTATATATCTGCCCGAGGTGCCTTTCAGCTTTGACAGCTTTCTTGAAGATGTAAAAGCCGCACTTTTAGTACATCCCAATGTTGTGGTGGCTGTATCCGAGGGCGTGCGCGACGAAAACGGCAGATATGCCGGCGAGGGCGCTCAGAGCGGCGCCGCGGATGTTTTCGGTCATAAGTACCTGTCCGGCACCGGAAAGGCTCTGGAGCTATTTATAAAAGAAAAACTGGGCTGCAAGGTACGCAGCGTGGAGCTTAATCTTCCTCAGCGCTGTGCAGCTCATCTTCAGTCCGCTACCGATATAAAAGAATCCCTCGGAGTGGGAGCCGCCGCCGTAAACGCCGCCTGTGAAGGTGCAAGCGGATGCATGATGGCAATGGAGAGAAGCGGAGAATACGATATAAGCTTCGTTGCCAAAGACATATCCGGCATTGCAAACGCCGTAAGATGCGTGCCTAGAGAAATGATAAACGAACGCGGCAACAATGTGACTGACGAATGCCTTGAGTATATTCTTCCACTTATTCAGGGTGAAGTACACAACGAATTCAAAAACGGACTTCCGGTACACCTTGTACTGTGAAACGCCTGTTTTATACGCTCAATATCAGCTTTTCAGCTGAAAAAATAAATTATATAAGGAGAAACCAAAATGGCAAGCAGAATCGTACTTAACACTATTTCCTACCACGGACACGGTGCTGTTGAAAACATCGTGCCTGAGCTTAAATCCAGAGGCTATAAAAAGGCCTTTGTGTGTACCGACCCCGATCTTATAAAGTTCGGCGTTGCGGCAAAGGTTACCGACCTTCTTGACCGCGAAGGATTTCCTTATGAGGTATACAGCAATATTAAGGCAAACCCCACTATTGAAAATGTTCAGTCAGGAGTCGAGGCGTTCAGGAAAGCGGATACCGACTGCATCGTAGCTATCGGCGGCGGAAGCGCAATGGATACCGCCAAGGCTATCGGAATTATTGTAAATAATCCCGAGTTTGCTGATGTAAGAAGCCTTGAGGGCGTTGCACCCACCAAGAAACACGCGGTATTTACCATAGCAGTACCTACAACCGCAGGTACCGCCGCCGAGGTTACTATCAACTATGTTATTACCGATGTAGAGAAAAAGCGCAAATTCGTTTGCGTTGACACCAACGACATTCCCGAAATCGCCGTTGTCGACCCCGATATGATGGCTTCCATGCCAAAGGGACTTACCGCGGCTACCGGTATGGACGCGCTGACCCATGCTATTGAGGGCTATATCACCAAGGGCGCATGCACCATTTCCGATATGTTCCATCTTGAAGCTATCCGCCTTATTTCCGAAAATCTGCGCGCAGCCGTCAGAAACGAGCCCGACGGACGCGAGGGCATGGCTCTTGGTCAGTACATTGCCGGAATGGGATTTTCCAATGTAGGACTTGGCATCGTTCACAGCATGGCGCACGGACTCAGCGCGCTTTACGACACTCCTCACGGCGTAGCTTGTGCTATTATCCTGCCCACCGGTCTTGAATACAATAAAGGCGAGGCAGGTAAGCGTTACAGAGCAGTCGGACGGGCTATGGGTGTTGAGGGCATTGACGCCATGAGCGACGCTGAAGCCGCTAACGCAACTATCGCCGCTGTAAAGAAGCTGTCCGCTGATGTGGGAATTCCCGCAGACCTTAAGGGAATACTGAAAGAAGAGGATGTTGCATTCCTGTCGGAAAGCGCATATGCGGACGCCTGCCGTCCCGGAAACCCCCGCGACACAAGCGTCGAGGAGATCGCCGCGCTGTACCGCAGCCTTATGTAATTTGAAATTTTATCCGAATAAAAAAACGCGGTCGGTCTGTCCGATCGCGTTTTTTTGTTCCTATTTCTTATCTTGCCATATCCGCAAGGTTCTGCATGACCGTCGCTACCGTGTCCATGGCGCTTGCAGCCTTTTCACGCAGACATTCGGGCTTTTTGTGATGCTGAGGCTTTTTCGACTTCATCATCACCGCCGCCGCTGTACCGATAGCGCTGCCGATGACCATTCCGCCGGCTATATATTTAGCAAGGCAAAGCATCTGAGTATTGTTTTTATGCATATTCGTCCGACCTTTCATATAACTGTAATTTGCTTTACGGTAATATTATTGGCTCGGCGAATTTATTTATATATGCCAAATTTTCAGCGGTTTTCCGTATTTTTGATATTTTGGCGAAGAATTTCATATGCCAGCACAGAAGCCGCAGACGCCGCAGACAGGGAACCGCGGAAATCTCTGCCGTAATCAAGGCGAACAACAATATCCGCCTCAGCCAAGGTTTTCGCAGATATTCCGCGTTTTTCTCCGCCCACAATCAGAAACATGGGCAGGGAAAGGTCGGCTGAAAAAGCAGACACGGAATTGCGAATTCCTGCTGCCGCAACCCGCACTCCGCGCTCCTTAAAAAAGCGGCAGGCGTCCTCCGGCTCGCTTATATACATCGGAATAAGCTCCGATGCTCCGGCAGAAGCGCGGCAGACCACTCCCGCAGCGCTCATCCAGCTTCGGGGCGTCAGAATTACAGCGTCTGCGCCTGCTGCATAAACGGTGCGCAGGGCATAACCGAAATTATAGGGGTCTTCAATGCCGTCAAGCATTACATAAAACCCTTTTCCCTCCGGCAGCGGGTCTTGCAGGGGAGCGATTTCACGCTCGCCGCACAAAGCGATTATTCCGCCGTGAGTATTTCCGGTAGTCAGAGCGTTTATTTCATCAACGCCGCAGAAGCATATTTCAAAACCGTCACTCTCCGAACAGCGCTTCAAAAAAGCAGTTTCGCGCATCTTCTTTTTCGCTTTATCTACGTCTATCAGTACCTTTTCTATTTTTCGGTGCCCGCCGTTAATAACGGCGGAAATTGAAGTCATGCCCTCAAATACGGTGGACGCCGCCTGTCTCGTCTCTTCTTTTTTCATTTTCTCTTCCTTAAATTCATAGTAAAATCAGCAAAAAAGAGGGGTAAACCCTCTCTTTTGCGTCAGTTTTTGTTTGCATTCATTTTCAGATAAGCGTTGATGAAGCCGTCAATATTTCCGTCCATTACGCTTTGAATATTGCCGTCCTCATAGCCTGTTCTCGTATCCTTTGCCAGAGTGTAGGGCATAAAGACATAAGAGCGGATCTGGGCGCCCCATTCAATGTTGGTTTTGTTGCCCTGAATATCCTCGATACGCTCAAGCTTTTCCCGCTGCTTTATCTCCATAAGCTTGGATTTCAGCATTTTCATGGCGGTTTCTTTGTTCTGAAGCTGGCTGCGCTCCGTCTGACAGCCTACCACAATGCCTGTGGGGATATGAACTATACGGATAGCGGAGTCTGTCTTGTTGATATGCTGTCCGCCTGCGCCGCTTGAACGGTGCGCCGTTATTTCAAGATCCTCTTCGCGTATCTCTATTGAGTTATCGTCTTCAAATTCGGGAAGTACCTCAACGGAAGCAAAAGAAGTATGCCGTCTGCCCGAGCCGTCAAATGGAGAAATACGCACCAGACGGTGTACTCCGTTTTCGCTTTTAAGATATCCATAAGCGTTGAGCCCCTCTATGGTAATGGTAGCGGACTTGATTCCCGCCTCGTCGCCGTCAAGCCAGTCAATTAGCTTGACTGTATAGCCGTGGCTCTCGCCCCAGCGGGTATACATACGGTACAGCATCTGCGCCCAGTCCTGCGCCTCAGTGCCGCCTGCACCCGGATGAAAAGAGAGAATAGCGTTATTGTGGTCGTATTCACCTGACAGAAGCACTTCTATACGCTGTTTTTCTTCCTCTGCCTCTATCTCTTTTGTTTCGCTCAGTATCTCGTCCTTGAGACTTTCGTCGTTTGCCTCGATTGCAAGCTCGCACAGCGTTACCGCGTCTTCAAGTCTTGCGCAAAGCTTTTCGTATCTTTCGATTTTATCTTTTATCTGCTTGGTCTGGCGCAGTATCTTGCCGGAATTCTCCTGATCGTTCCAGAAATCCGGCTCAAGAGCCTTTTTTTCAAGCTCCTCCGCCTCTTTTTTCAAGTCCTCAATTCTGAGAGCGCTGCCCAGCTCTTTAAGATCGCTCCTGAAGTTTGTAAGCTTATATTTTGCTTCTTCAATTTCTATTATCATTGCAATAACCGTTCCTTTCTTGTTTGCTTATGAGACCGAAGAGGAATATAAGCTAATCGTCCGAGTCAATGTCTACATAGTCAAGACCGGGTGCTTTAATGCTTTTGGGAGGAACTCTTTTTACGGGGTCGTATGAAAACTTTCTGCATCTCCAGCCGGCGGGAACTACTCCACGCATACGGCAGAGCATTACGGAACTGTCATACATACGGGCGGCGTTTTCACATACGGCGCATATACATTCGCTTTTATCCGGTTTCATACACATCCTCCTTTTTGCATTACTTATATTATTATATAAAAACCACGCCGATAAATCAAGCGGTTTTTACATTTTATACGCTTTTATAAGTAATTTTACCGAAAAGGCTGTTATAAGAAGCGCAGATGCTATATACAACGGCTGAGAGAATTGCAGAAAAGTCTGCAGAAATGCGCCATCGGTGCAGGGCATATATTTTTCGCAAAGCAGAAAACCTAAAGCACCGCACATAAGCCCCTGCAAAAGCTTCACAAAGAACGTGCGCTTTAGCGAAAGTCCTAAGGGGAATGTAAACGCTCCCGCCTGACAGAATACAGAAATGCCTGAAAATCCAAGTGCAAATCCGCAGAAAAAGCCACCCGATCGGCTACCTGATGCTGCAAGAGTCGCTCCCAGTCTTGACGCTTCCGTGAGCTCAAAAACCGAGGCAACGCCGGAAGTCAGGATAGGAGATACTAAATCTGTCAGGCAGGATATATATGAAATGACGACGGCAAAAACAGTTACAAAGCCGCACACATTCAGACACGCCCCCACAGAGTCCTTGACGGCAAAAAGAAAAGAGGACAAAAGAGGCTCTTTTGCGGCCGGAGCGGCTGTCTGAGCTTCTTTTTTATCAGGTCTTGCAATTATACGGTTTACAAACATCCCCGCGATTACTGCCGACACAAGCTGCGCAAAATATAAAAACCATCCGAAAGCCGCGCTGTGCCAAAAAGCGGCACCTATAACCGATACGACAAAAGACGGACCGGTATTGTTTGCAACGGATATCAGCACTTCAGCCTGTGCTTTTGTAACGGTGCCTCTGCGGTAAAGCTCCGCTGCGGTCTTAGCTCCCAAGGGAAAGCCGCACAGAAAACCCAGAATTACCGCAGAGGAAGCCTCGGAGGGAAGTCCGAATATCCTCGCCGCCGGAAGTCTGCGGGATATAGAGTCCGCGGCTCCTGTGGAAACAAGCATTGAGGACACCACCATATAGGGAAAAAGTGCGGGAAAAAGGCGGCTGAGACACATAGACACCGCCGCCTGCGCCGCCCTTGATGAGGTATCGCCGAAAACCGTAAGTATAAGGCACAGCGCGCACAGAAACATGCAGAGAAATACGCCGTTTCGGCGGCTGCAGTTTCTGTCTTTTATCCGTTCTTTCATTAGTCGGCTCCGTCTGTCATATTATTCAGTAGAATATATGCCGCCGCGCGCTTTATATTTCCCGTGCGGCAGCCGATGACGGAGGACAGATTATTTATGAAAACGCTGAAAGAAAAATGCACTTCGCTTTTTGAGAGAATAAGCGAGGAGGCGGGAGCGGCGCCCCTTATAGAGCTGCACGGCAGCGGGGAAGTGCTTATTTCCGGTTGCCGCGGGATAATCGACTATGAAAGCACTTCCATTACGGTAGAAACTCCCTGCGGACTTATGACCTTAAAAGGAAAAGGACTTACGGTGTCGGTTTTTCGCGGAGATATTATGTCAGTAGAAGGAAAAGTATCGCTTCTGTGCTTCGGGGAGGCGGAAAATGCTGATTGATTTATTTTTCGGCACGGCAGTGCTGACTTTTCCCGCAAAATGGTGCGCCGAAATACTGAACGCCGCCGCCCGCCTTGATATACATTTCCGTCCTCCCGTAACAGACGGGGAAATAACCGTTTTGAAAATACCGCTCCGCTCCGCCTCTCCGCTTCTTTGCTCCGTTTGCTGCGCCGATGAAATAAAAATCGAAAAGAAGGGACTTTTACCCTTTGTTCTCCGATATAAAAAGCGATGGGGAATTGCGGCGGGCGCTTTGATTTTTGTTTTTCTTACAGTGCTGTCCTCCAATGTAATATGGAGTGTGGATGTGACAGGAAATAAAAATATAAGCGACAAATATATTACAGATATTCTTGCAAATCTCGGGTGTAAACCGGGCGCATTTTATTCATCCATCGACTTTGACACTTTGCATAACAGGTTTCTTATGGAAAGCGAGGGAATAGGCTGGATTTCCGTCAACATGAACGGCACCCACGCAAATGTGGAGGTGAGAGAAACCTCCGTCGGAGAGAGAGAAGCAGACAGTACATATTATAATCTGGTGGCAGCCGAAGACGGTCAGATAGAGAGAATTGCCGCAATAGAGGGAAAACCGCAGGTAAAAATTTCCGAAACCGTTGAAAAAGGTCAGCTTCTGGTCAGCGGAATGCTCAGCAGGGAAGAAGGCGGTATAAGGCTTGAAAGCGCTTCGGGCAGCGTATACGCAAAGGTAA
>JBJDYY010000162.1:0-2698 GCA_051867715.1 Candidatus Avispirillum sp. | reverse complement strand
CAACGATACTTTTTTCATTTTATACATCTCCGCATATAATCAGCATGTCAAATCAAACACATGGAAAACTGAAGCCGTGTGCGTCCAGTATTTCATACAGCTTTTCCTGTTCTTCTTCGGTGATATTGAAATACTTGCCTTTTTCCGCCCAATATATAATGGGGCAAGTGTCGCAGGCAAAGCAAAAAGTCTGCGAAGCGTTTATTTTTACTGAAATACTTTTGGAGAATCCGCACGACGGACGGTCACTGTACAAATCCTTGCCGTCAAATATGCTCTTTATCTGACTTAGTTCCTGCTCGGTCAGTTTTTCAGACACATCTGCGTCTCCGTACTTGAAAACCGCCACGCCTTCTTTCGCAAAATCCATACTGACAGAGCAGCCGCACCCCGCAAAGGCGGCGGATATGATCAAAACCGATAATATAGCTACCGCACATTTGATTTTCATAGTAAGCACTCCTTTTAACTTATTTAGCAGATACAGTAAATCCCCGGCTGAACTTAAAGTTCTGCTGAAATACGCCATACTGACCCTCCCGCCGGGGCGAAAGATTGCTATCTTCAAAATTAACATCGTTACACTTTAATTTTACCGATTTCTGTTTTTTCTGTCAACAAAATTCTATGTGAATTTACCGAATTGTAACAATGCACAATAAAGGTTTACCGTGTTTGTATATTACACCTATGCAAAAAAATCCGACCCGAGAGGGTCGGATTTCAGCCTGTCGAAAAGTCCGATTTTCGGACTTTTCGACAGGCTGAATGTAAAGCAACGCTTTCCGTTTTCTGTTTTATGCAATCGCCTTTTATGAATTGCAAACTACCTCGCAGGTTTCAATGCCGTAGTATCTGAAACAGGAAACCGCGCTGTCATCAATAAGCTCTCCGCTGACAAGTATGGGTACCGCGGGCGGACATCCCACCGTCACCGCCGCAAGAATGCGTCCGCGGCTTTTTTCCACGGGAACGGTTTCCGACGGGGACATTACCGCTTCCCTTACGGAAAGCACCCTCTGCGCCCTGTGAAACTCGGGCGGCTGCTCCGTTATCGGCGCTTTTCGGGGGATGACTGTCAATACCTCTTTCAGCTTTTGCACGCCCTTTTCTCCGTTTTCGGGAGTCAGCATAAGCACAAGCCAGTCCGGGTCGAAAAACTCGCAGACCGCGTTGTGAGACGCAAGAATACGGGCAAGCTCCCCTCCGAGGTAGCCGTATTTTTTCGCATCAATCGTGATTTTCAGCGGCTCGCTTCCGTACAGGCAGTAGCCGCTCTTAATCAGCTCGTCTTTTAGATTTTCGGCAACTGACAAAAATTCGCGCAGACGGGGTCTGTACTCTGCCAAATATTTATTGGCGGCATCCAGCGACTGCAAAATAAGATAAGAGGGGCTGGTAGAGCCGAACATTGCAAGCGCGTTTTTCGCCTGACTCGCAAACAGCTCCGGCGCCGTCGGTGAAATATGCAGATATGCTCCGCCCGTAAGCACAGGCAGAGTTTTGTGGGCGGAATCGCAGCATATGTCCGCACCCAAATCCATGGGATGAGCGGGGACATCGAGAAACTTCAGATAGGCGCCGTGGGCATTGTCCACCGCAAGCAGACAACCGTGACGGCGGCACACCTTTGCAATCGCCTTAATATCCGCCGTATTACCAAGATAATCCGGAGAGGTAATATACACCGCCGCCGGAGTCTCCGCGGCATTTGACAAAACCTCGTCCAGCCACCGTGCATCGGGCGCGCATGACAGATATGACCCGCCGTTTTCGGGGTACAGCCACATTATATCCACATCAAGCAGAGCGGCAGCGCTCAGAAACGCTTTGTGGGCGTTGCGCCCCGCGGCAATCAAAGGCTTTCTCCCGGTCTTTCTTGCATACAGCATAATAAGATATATCATTGCCCTTATGCACAGGGAGGAGCCCTCCGTGGAGTAAAATGTCCTGCACCCGAAAAGCTTTCCTGCGTTTTCTTCACTTTCGCGTATTATACCGTTTGCCTCATACAGGCTGTCCGCTCCGCCGATTTCCGTAATATCAAGCCGCTCCGCGCCCAAAGGGCCGACGCCCTTGTGCCCCGGCATATGCAGGCGCAAAGCATCGCTTTCGGCATATTTGCGGACAAAGTCACAGATAGGTGTATCCATAATTATGGCCATGCCTTTCGTTAATTTGCGGCGGTTTTACAAAGCCTCAAGGCTTTGCATCTTGCCGCCGTCTTTTGCGGCGGCAAGACACAAACAGGGTTTGAAACAGCTCATGTGCATTCTACGCTATCTTTACTTTCAAACTTAATCGCCCAGTTCACGCGCCACAGCTACCATTATGGCACATTCCATACGCTTGCGGAACAGCTTGCAGCCGTATTCGTACACTCCGGTAACGCTTCCCGTGGCGTGGTATGCGTTGGCGGCACAGCCTCCGGAGCAGTACAGCCGCGCCCAGCAGTCGCGGCATTCCGGATGGGCGTAAACATTGCAGCTTGCAAATTCGCTTCTGACCTCGGTATTTGTGACGCCGTCCCATATATTGCCCAGGCAGAACCGTTCCTCGCCCACAAACTGATGGCAGGGATACAGATCTCCCCAGGGAGTCACCGCCATATATTCCGTGCCGCTGCCGCAGCCGGAGATGCGCTTGTAGATACAGGGACCGCCTGTCAGGTCGATCATATAGTGATAAAATGTAAAGG
>JBJDYY010000161.1:0-2704 GCA_051867715.1 Candidatus Avispirillum sp. | reverse complement strand
GTCGATAGCAGACTTGAAGCTACTCACAGAAGGAAAGAAAAGCAAATTGAACATTAGCCGCAGGGGCGGACGGCTTTGCCGCCCGTAAAGCGATTGAAGAAGCGCGGAAGAAAGTTCACTTTCTTCCGCGCTTCTTCTCGCTTGCCGCTTCGCGGCACCCCTGCGGGGGATTTCTATATCCTAATTAAAAGTTTTTTGGAGTCCTTAGAACCTTTTTCTCAAAAAAGGTTCTAAGCGGTGCGCGAGGCAGAGCCTCGCATATGCGGGGCAAGGGTCTCCGTCTCGACGGAGCCCCGGGCAGCGCCCCATATATTCTTTTCGCAGTACGCGAAGCAGAGCATAGATACTATTCAATAATCACTACTTTGATTTCATCTGTTGACTCGGGGATTTTCAGACCGTATTTCTCCGCGGCGAGGCGGCTGACAGTCAACAGATACGGGCATTCCGAGCTTTCAAGTGCAGACAGCGGCTCTCCGTTAAACAGGCGTGCAGCAAGACACGCAGCCATTGACGCGCCCGTTTCGGCATCCGGGGAAAGGGACACGGATATGCCGCCGGAGGGCGTAGGTTCCATGCAGAATACGGGCAAGCCGACCTCGGGGACAGAAGCCGCTTCGTATCTCGGCAAAAGCGGGTACGGTACGACTATAAGATCGGCTCCCGCCGCATTCAGCTCAGAAACGGCTCCGGCTATGTCGCGGCTGTCGTCCGGTGCGCAAACCGCATAATCAACTCCCGCGGCGTCAAAATCGGAGCATACCGCCTCCGAGCTCTCGGGGGCGGCACTGTTATACACGACCCCTGGCTTCGCTGCTTTGCCGTCCCCGCCAGCGGTCATTTCGGCGGCAATATCCGCAAGCATGGGCGCGGCGGACTTGCATATACTGCCCGCCGCCATACCGCTGTCAATTGCCGCATAGGCGCTTTCCTCATCGGCGCAGCAAAAAAACAAAGGGGCAAGCTCTTCTCCGGCGTATTTTCTGTAAACTGCGGCGCAACGGGAGGTGCAGACGCTGTCAAGAGTGAAAACCGCGTCGCACCCGCGGCACATCATTTCCAGTACCTCGTCAAGTTCCCCCGTGTCGCGCAGCAGCATATATTCGCAGGAAATTTCATCCTCGCAAAGTCCCTCGCCGCACAGCCCGTCCGCAATTGCAGCGCGCATAGTCTCCGCCGTTACTGCATCCGTGACTCCCGAATACGCGGCAATACCGACGCGGTATTTTATGCTGTTTTCACCGTCCTCGCAAAGGGCGGATTCAACCGCTCCACCTGTTTCTTCGGAGGTGCAGAATGTAAGCATGGGGATATTCAGTGCAAGCAGCACCGAGACTGCAAAAAGCATATGTTTTTTCATACCGGTTTTTACACCTTTCGTTGGTTTGTGTCTGTCTCTATCCTAAGCATACCGCAAATGTCGGCGCGGAATATAATATACCGACGGTGTCTTTTCTCTTTATCAATATATGAAAACGCCCGTAATCTTATGACAAAAAGCTTTCGCCCGTGTACTAATCTTATTGACTTTTTGCCGCTTTAGTGCTATATTTTTATTGTCAATATCTCATATGTGAGGTCGAAATGGGTAAAAAAATCAGCAAAAAAAAGAAAGTGCTGAGCTTTCTTCTCAACGCCCTGATTCTTGTGGCCGGAAACGCCATGTACGCTTTTGCGGTGGTTGTGTTCATAAGACCATCCGGACTTGTAATGGGCGGCGTTACCGGTGTATCTCTGCTGGTAGAGCATTTCAATCCCGGCTTTGAAATATCGTATTTCATACTTATTGTCAACGTGCTGCTTTATATTCTGGGCGCCGTGGTGATGGGCAAGCATTTTATAATTACAACCGGCGCTTCTACTATTCTTTACCCTCTTTCGGTACATATTTTTGAGAGAGTTTTCAAAAACTTCGACATAAACCAGTATATGTCCATAAAGGACAATATGCTCCTTTACGCCATGGTGGCGGGGCTTATTATCGGCATCGCCGTCGGTATTGTTGTGCGCAGCGGCGCCTCAACGGGCGGCTCCGACATACCGCCTCTGGTGCTGAATAAGCTGACCGGACTTCCCGTAGGCGTCGGTATGTTCATAGTGGACGGCACCATAATCGCCGCACAGTTTATCGCATATATGGATCTGTCCCGCGTGCTTTACGGCGTCATTATGGTCATAATCTATTCTTATGTTATAAGTCAGGTCACCGTCATGGGCAGCGGCAAGGTGGAAATATGCGTAGTGTCGGACGAATACAACGAAATACGCGCTACCGTAATGTCGGAGCTTGGACGCGGGATTACACTGCTTTCCGCCAGAAAAGGCATGACGGGCGAGCACAGCAAGATGATAATGACGGTGGTATCCTCCCGCCAGCTTGCGAGAGTGAAAAAAATAGTGCTGTCCATAGACCCCTCCGCTTTTATGATAATTACCCGCGTCAGCGAGGTCAACGGCAACGGCTTCTCCTTCTCCAAGGGGGACAAAAAACTTGACAAAACAGAGCTGTTAAAGTAAAATTTAATATACGGGAGATCGGACTGCCGCGCTCAGTTGCGCCGAAAGGTATCTGAGTGAGGAAAGTCCGGGCATCACAGGGCAGGATAACGGATAACGTCCGCCGAGGGAAACCTCCGGGAAAGTGCAACAGAAATAGACCGCCGCGCAAGCGGTAAGGATGGAAAGGCGAGGTAAGAGCTCACCG
>JBJDYY010000160.1:0-2767 GCA_051867715.1 Candidatus Avispirillum sp. | reverse complement strand
CATAACACATTCGACTAAGTATCGGAAGCTTGTCCCGTTAGCCTAAGTTTCAAGTCTCGCGACAGACATATAGCAACGCTAACGAGCGTGTCGACAGCAGACTGTTAGCTACTCACAGAATGTAAGAAAAGCAAATTGAACATTCAACGCAGGGGCGGACGGCTTTGCCGTCCGTAAAGCGATAGAAAAAGCGAAGAAGAAAGTACACTTTCTTCTTCGCTTTTTCTCGCTTGCCGCCTACGCGGCACCCCTGCGGGGACAATTGTATATTTCTATGCCCTTATTAAAAGTTTTTTGGGGTTCTTAGTACCTTTTTCTCAAAAAAGGTACTAAGCGGGGTGCGGGGCAGCGCCCCGCCGCCTATAGTACGGGGCAGCGCCCCGGGAAAGACCCGCATTATTAGTCCTTAGGAAGCCGTGCTTTAATGCCGAACAGGTCGGGGAGGCGTCCCTTGTTGTCGTACATGGCGTTGTACTGAAGCCGCGAATACAGTTTAAGAGACTCCGAAAGTTCGGGAGCTGAATAGGTGGAATCGTGGAAAACGCCGCCGTTGTCGTACCAACCCATGGAATTCAGCATAGGCACCTCGGTGTTCACCTTTTTGATAAACCGCTGAAAATCGGTAAGATCCGAGTCAACGATGTCAAGCAGCCATGAGGACAGATAATTTATGCTTGTGATGGAAGCAGCGCGGTCGCAGTCAATATCGTAGTTTGCCCAGATAAGATAGGGCACCGCGTATTTCGCCTGCTGATCCTCCACCGTGGAGGAATCGTCAAGACCGTAGAATTTGGACGCAATATTTGACAGGGAAGGCTGATGATCACCGAAGAAAACGATTACCGTTTCCTCGTCGGCAGCTTCAAAATAGCTTATAAGATTTTTCAGCGCCTCGTCGGAGTTTTTTATACAGCTCAGATATTCCCGTATACCCGTGTAATTCTCGTAGCCCTCAATGTTGACCGTGTAGTCAAAGCCCGCGGTGGTGTATCCGCCGTGATTTTGCATGGTCACGGCAAAGGTGAACAGCGGGTCGCCCTCTTCCTTGTTTTCGTACAGGTCGATTATCTTGTCATATACAGCCTGATCGCTCACATGATCGCGGAACCAGCCGTCCTCGCCCAAACCTTCGGTGAAATCGTCCATAAAGTATACTTCATCGAAATCGAAGTAAGAGTAAATCTTGTCTCTCTGCCAGTTGACGGGCTGTTCGGGGTGCATACCCACGGTGCGGTAGCCGGCGTTGTTGAAGTTGTTCACCACGGAAAAGCTGTTAAGCTCAGTCATAAACAGGTTGTACGCCACTGTGTTGCGGGGAATGAACTGTATGGACTGCCCCGTCAGAAATTCAAGCTCCGAGTTTGCCGTGTTTCCGCCGTAAACGGAGGCAATGGCGTGCCCCTTGATTATATTGGGCTCCTTATCCGACAGTGAGTCAAGGAAAGGCGTGACGGGCACATCCGTTTTCATTTCCTTGCCCATATAAGCGGCGATATTATGCACATCGGAGAAGGTCTCGTTCATAATAACGATAACATTGGGCTTCTTCTCACTTTCCACAAGAGAGCCCTTGCCGTCATCCTCCGCCTCAAGGTAGATGTCAAGCTCTTCCTCAAGGACGGCGGCGTCATAATCCTCCGGCTCGGTGACTCTGGTAGCGGAGGCGGAATAGATAATATTAACCAGAAAGCCGTTGCGCTCACTGCCTCGGTACATCCAGTATTTGTCCTGATAGCCGATAAATGAAGCACAAAACTGGGTGTAGATAACAACGGCGCACAGATAAGTGGCGACGATAGAACCCATACAGAAAGCGGTGCGTTTCCAGCTTCTCTCGTGGCTGGGGAAACGGCATCTCATGACGAAAGTCAGAAATACAATCCCAAGTACGATGCCCAGCTTTGTAACGGTTGACAGGGTAAAGGAGTACCCTCCCGCAACGCGGGCGGCAGTGCCCAGCGCGCTGAAGTCGGAAAACTGTATTTCAAAGCTGCGCGCCTGAACTACCAGATGGTCTGCAATTGCAACAAAATAGCAAATAACCGTAACAATTGTGATAGAAATCTTGATATTCCCCGTGACCATCCACAAAAGGGAGGAAAGACCTGCGAGGATTATCACATTCATAAAGAATTTCAGCGGACTTATGAGGAAAATGCCGCAGCTTATGGCGGTCTGCATAAGAATGAACACAATAAGTGTCAGCAGCAAAAGGATGATAAAGCGTATCCAGACGGGAAGCGAGTCGGCAAATTCGATTTTGAAAGTGAGGACTGCGAAAAGCAGTATACCGCCTGCGATTGAAATAAATATATTAACGCCCAAAAGAGCCGCGGCGACGGCGAAAATTACCGCAGCGGCAGCGAAACAGAGCAGTGTTTTTTTATCGGTGGTTTTCTTGATTCTGACCCACATAAAAACTCCGTACCGTTCGGCTGAAAGCCGAAATGTCAGTGGAAAAACTTGAAAAACAGCATTTCAAAGGCTGAAAAAACAACACGCCTATCATATGCTTCATACATTATAGCACTACTCTGCGTAAATTTCCACATATTTTTGAAAAAAGCCTGTGAAGGCTTTGTAACAGTAACATTTATGATGTTTGACCGCCGGCGCGGAATTCAGACTTGATTATTTGCTGACAGAAGTGGAGAGAGTATTATTCGAAGGGACTGCTGTCCCGGCAGCCTAAATTTCAAGTCTCGCGGCGAAAATACAGCAACGCTCGGGAGCGTGTCGATAGCAGATTTGAAGTTACCCACAGAAA
>JBJDYY010000159.1:0-13283 GCA_051867715.1 Candidatus Avispirillum sp. | reverse complement strand
GAAATAGACCGCCGCGCAAGCGGTAAGGATGGAAAGGCGAGGTAAGAGCTCACCGGCACGACAGGCGACTGTGTGCAAATGTAAACCCTATCCGATGCAACACCGTATGCAGAGTGACTTTTGTCAGCGTTTGCCCGACGCAGTTCTGCGGGTGGCTGGAGGCAGGCAGCAATGCCTGTTCGAGACAGATGGCAGTCACGGCAATGCCGTACAGAACCCGGCTTACAGATCTCCCCAAACAAAACGCAAAAAACAGCGAGGCGACTTAAGTTGCCCTCGCTGTTTTTTCGTTTTTTCGGTATGTTATATATCAGGTATATACTTTGCGGGATACGGGCACGCCCGTATATGTTATATTTTCAGCTTTTTAACTTTTTTTCTGATTCGGCGGACATCGGAAAGCATTTTTACCGCGTCGCGGGCAAGGTGTATTTTCGAGGCGCGGTGATTCAGCACCTTAACGGGCATTTCACATATTTTCACGCCCATTTTCTGAGCGATTTTTATGACCTCAAGGTCAAAGGAAAAGCCGTCCGTGGTGCAAAGAGAAAATATCCGTCTTGCCGTGTCTCCGTCAAAGGCCTTAAAGCCGCACTGGGAGTCGGACAGGCGAAAGCCCGCGCACAGCGCTATCACTTTGATATATATTTTCGAGGCGGCTCGCCTTAAGGGGGTATACTCGCCGTAGCCGTCGGAATCAAGATTTCTGGAGCCCACCGTAAAAGGCGCTCCGCCCGCTGTAAGCTCTGCCGCCGTGAATATCACATCGGTGCCGTAAGCGAGGTCGCAGTCCGTGTATACCACGCAGTCGCCGTCCGTATGCGCTACAGCCTCGCGCACGGCGGCTCCCTTGCCGCGGTTGTTTTCATATCCGATGACCCGCAGATTCTTATATCCGCTGTCAGCTATATGCTCCCGCAGTATTTCAGCCGTGCCGTCCCCGGAGCCGTCGTCGCAGAATATGACCTCGTAGTCATACTCCTCCCGCCGCTCCTCCATGGCGCGAAAAAGCCGATCCGCCGCCTCACGGCAGATCTCGCTTTCGTTATACATGGGTATGCATACTGATATCTTCATAATATACGCTTTCTATACGCTTTCTATACGCTTTCTGTTCGCTTTCTGCCCGTTTTTCTCCGCGGGTGCGAAAAGGCTTGCCGATGGGCGGCAAACCGATGCTTCCCGGCTTCTCTTTTCTTTTGTTAATCGGTTTATATGCTATTATATGCCTTTTTATATACTTTATATTCAGCCTCGGCACCGACGCTGAGGCTGTCAAGTGACAAGAGACGCTCCCTGCCCTCTCTCGGACATCGGAAGAAAAACGGAGTCATTTCAAACAAAGCGCCTATTTCCTCGCGGCTTTGAAGCTCAAGCCGAAATGAGCAGGAGGAAGACGCGCACAGCTCAAATCCCTCGGGCACTCTTGACAGCGGAGGCGACAGCCTGGGCTCGCCGTACAGCACCTGCCGCAGCTCCCACAAATGGCGGCTGCCGGAGGCGCAGACTATGAGAAATCCCCCGTCTTTGAGTACTCTTGCCGCCTCTGCATCGGGCACTGGGGCAAACATACTGACTACGGCGTCGGCGCAGCCGCTTTTCAGGGGCATTGCGAAAATATTCGCCGCCGCAAACACTGCGCCCTTCCCAATGTCACCCGCGGCTTTTGCCCTTTTCGCCGCCTTTTCGGCGCCGTATTTTGAGGCTTCAAGCCCTACGGGAACGGTGCTGATTCCGTTTTCTGCAAGACAGCGGGCGATATTCAGTGTATGATAGCCCTCGCCGCAGCCAGCGTCAACGAACACGGCGCTTTTATCTTTTGTACTGCCAGCGCCGTCAAGCTGTTCTTTTATAAGCCTTGCCGCTTCGGCTGAAAACATTTCGTATGCGCCGGTGTCGAGAAAGGCGCTGCGCGCTCTCAGCATACGCCTGTCGTCTCCTGTTTTTGCGTTGGACGCCTTCCCCGGAGGCAGCAGATTTATGTATCCCGAAGAGGCAATATCATAACAATGCTTCCTCTCTCCAGTGCAGTACAGGACTTTTTCCGTAGTTTTCATATCCGCGCCGCAGACGGGACAGCAAAGCACGCCGGCACTCTGCTCCGTCATTTTATAACCTCCACAAGCTTTGCGTGCAGAGCATAGCGGCCGTCGGAGGCTCCGTTTGTACAGGTGGACAGTGTTATCATGGTGTCTCCCGAGGAAAAAGTCTCGCCGCTTGGCACCTTTGAATTTGCCACCATTTCGTTTGCAAACTTCAGAAACGAGGTCTCGTTGGGAAACTCCGTACGGTAGTAGAAATAGTCGGCGGTGGTGGGGTAGATTGATACCGCCTTGTATATGAACACGCCGTCCATTGTATATATATATATTTTATTGCTTGCGAAAAAGTCCGCGTCCAGAAACTTCGTCACATCGTGGAACATAGAGCTTTTACTGCCCGAAACCGCCACAACATTGTGTCCGTATATTACGGCGTTAAAGTTGTCGGTGAGAGTATCCTTGGTATTGTAATCAAGGAATATGGAGCCTATGGGCAGAGCCTCGCCGGTATAGGCGTGATTAAGATAGTAATCGTTATCGCTGCCGCGCATGATTGGGTGGTCTATGGTGGTACCCTCCACATAAATCCAGCCGTAAACATCAGGGTTTTTCGCTTTCAGTGCGGTAAGGCTTGCCTTCATGGCGGTAAGCTTTTCGGCATAGGCGTTGTCGGAGCTGTTATTGCCTGCGCTCTTGCCCGCCGCAATACGGTCATACAGAGAGAGCATGGGGGTGTCGCCGCCTATCATTGCAAGGGCGGTGGGATGGTTAAACGAATTTTCGGACTCGTTGCCGATAACAAAGGACTCAAACTCCGCATTGTTATACACATCGGCACCGTCAATCTTACCCTTTATATTCTTAACAAGCATTACGACGCAGACAATTGCCACCGCCGCAAACACGGTCAGCAGGGCAATCTGCAGGATATTTTCGGCGGCGCCGCGCTTTTTTTTGCCGGATTTCTTTTTGCCCGTACCGTCGGTTTTTTCAGGCGCGGTACCGTCGGTGATATTCGCTTTTTCGGCTTTCGCGGGGGCGGGAATATCTGTGTTTTCGCCGCCGTTTCTTCTCTTAAAACTCATTTCTATATCCTCCGCGGTTAAAGCTTCGGCGGAAAGTCTGAAATCCTCCTCCGAAAATTCGGGGTCTCGGGGAATCTCTACATCGGGGGCTGCCGTAAGCGCCTGCGCGTCAAGGGGGTCTTCCTCTTCGGCATCTTCGGCATCTTCGGCGTCTTCGGAGACTTCGCAGACTACGGAAATCTCCTTGCTTTTGCTGCTGTCAGTGCTTTCGGCACCGTCAAGCGGTATATCGGCACCGTTTGTACCGGAACACTCCGCTGCGTCGGAGGCTGTTTCGCATACGGTTTCCTCCGCAGTTTCCGCTTCGCTCAATGCAGTATCGGCTGTATCTTTTGCGTCTTCGGTCTCCGATTTTACGGTAAGGTCTGTTCGGGACAGCTTATCGGAGGCGCGGTCGGCTTTTTTACTTGCACCGCTGTTCTTTTTTGCCGCGGCGCTGCTTCTCTTCTTCTTTTTCTTTGACACGGCTATGCCTCCTTTTAATAATTTTTTCTGAAAATTTATGCCTTACATAATAATTATAATGCTTTTCCCGGCGAATACAATAGTAAATGTGTGAACATTTCTATGTAAATTCTTCTATAGTCGCGCAAAACTGTTGCAAATTTTCAAAAAAAGCGGTACAATATACAAAAGAAATAATCATACTCCCCCTACCCGCCGGTTTCGACGGGGTTTTGCCGTTTGCCGGGGACAGTGAAGAAAGAGGCGCGCAGTGGCTGACATTTTTGAACTTTTCCGCAAAATATCCAAAAAAGAGGAGCCTGCGGGAAAACCCGATTATATTCTGGCGGGACTTGGAAACCCCGGCGAGCAATACGCCGCCACGCGGCACAACGCCGGATTTATGGCGGTTGACCGCGTTTGCGCAGACCTCGGCGCAGACTGCCTCCGCTCCCGTTTTTCCGCCCTTTGCGGCAGAGCGGAAATAGGCGGGCACAGCGTGCTTATCATGAAGCCGCAGACATATATGAATCTGTCCGGCAACGCCGTACGCGATGCGGCGCAGTATTACAATATACCCGTTTCCCGTATTATTGTAATAAGCGACGATGTAAACCTCGATCTGGGGCGTATGCGTATACGCTCCGGCGGCTCCGACGGCGGGCAGAAGGGGCTTTATGACATTATATACAAGCTTTCCGACGACGGTTTTCCCCGCATACGCATAGGCGTGGGCAAAAAGCCGGAGGGCTATGACATGAAGGACTGGGTACTGTCGCGCTTTACAAAAAGCGACCGTGAGACAATGGAGCCCTGTCTCGGCGCCTGCGCAGACGCTGTGCGCCTTATAATTGAGGGAAAAACCGACGAGGCGATGGGCAAATACAACGGTATGCGCCCTCACACGGACTGAACCGCGCTTACAAACTAAAAAACGGTATTTCATATATGAACAACGAAAAGCTTTTACTTTCAATAATACGCGAGAGCCGCGAATACCGCGCTCTCAAAGACGCGCTGGCCGACGCCGCAAGGCAGGCTTCTCCGCGTCCTTTTTCCGTTACCGGTCTGTGCGAGGGAGCATCTCCCCTGCTGCTGACCGCTCTTGCCGAGGACGAAACACTGAGCGGACGGCGGGTGCTTATGCTTTTTCCCTCCGAAAAAGAGGCGGCCGACGAGGCAGAGCTGCTTAGCTCTCAGGGAGTCAGCGCCTGCCATTTTCCCGCACGGGATTACGGCTTCAACATTACTGTTTCTTCAAGAGACTGGGAGCATCGTCGGCTTGCGGTTCTGTCCCGTCTTTTGTTCGGTGACGAGCCTATGGCGGTCTGCGCGACTGCGGAAGCGGCGCTTCAGGTAACGGTGCCGCCGGAGGAGCTTATACATCTTTCCTTTTCCGTAGACCCGTCCCGCCCTCTCGACCTTGACCGTCTTACCTCCGTGCTGTGCGCCGGCGGATATACTAATGTGGAGCTGGTGGAGGGTCCCGGCCAGTTTACGGTTCGCGGCGGAATTGTTGATATTTTTCCGCCCTCCGACGCGCCTCTCAGAATAGAGCTGTTCGGTGACGAGATAGACAGAATGGGCACCTTTGACCCTGCGACTCAGCGCTTCTCGGAGCCCGTGACGCAGACTGTGCTTATTCCTCCCGCCCATGAGGTCATACTGACGGACGACCGGAGAGAGGCGGTTTTCAACGCCTGCGAAAAACAGCTTCGGCTGCTGTCGCGCCAAGATGACGCCGATATGCACGCAGTACAGACCCTTATGCAGGAGCAAGCGCTTATAAAAAATTCAGCCGATGTGGGCTTTGCCGACAAATATCTGCCCCTTATCTACCCCGACGCCGACTGTCTGTTCGACTACTTTGACGGGCTTTGCATACTGAGCGATTCCTCGGCGGTGCGTGACAGGGCAAAGGCTGCGGGACAGCTTACCATGCAGACCGTGGCTGACCTGACGGCTGCGGGTGAGCTGTACGGCTCTAAGTCCGGCGGCGTTTATATCAACCCTTTCGAGCGGGTGGAAAAAGCGCTGGGCGTTATGCCGGGCATACTTCTTGACCCCTTTGCAAAAAGTCATCCGGGACTGAGAATCGGGGCGGAATTCAATTTTCAGACCCGTCATATCCCTCCCTACGGGGGAAACACCGCTCTTATGCTTGAGGATCTTTCCGGCTTTATCGGCGGCGGATACCGCTGCGCTATGCTGTGCGCAAACGAAACCGAGGCGGGAGAGATCGCCAAAATGCTGTCCGACAAAGGGTATGCCGCCGCCGTGTGCAAGGGCGGAACGGAGTTTTTTGTGCGCGGTGAAAACAAACAGTACCCCGTGGCTCTGCTGTACGGCGAGGGGTTGTCAGGTTTTGAACTTCTCAGCTCCCGTTTTGCATGGCTGAACTATTCCGGCACTTCCGCCGGCGCCGCCCGTATTCTCAGCCGTCACCGCGGCAGAAAGCACAAGTCAAAGACCCGCAGTATTATGTCGTACAGCGACCTTGAAACGGGCGATTTTGTCGTTCACGAAGCGTACGGCATAGGTCAGTTTATGGGCATTGAGACACTGACCGTTGACGGCTCGGAGCGCGATTATGTAAAGATAAAATACGCCGGCACCGATCAGCTTTTCCTGCCTGTGGATCAGCTTGATTTAGTATCGAAATATATAGGCGCGGGAAGCGACGGAAATGTAAAGCTTTCCAAAATGGGCGGCGCGGACTGGAACCGTGCCAAAAGCCGCGCCAGTGCGGACGCCAAGGAAATGGCAAAGGAGCTTATTGAGCTTTACGCCAGACGGCGCCGTGCAAAAGGTATAGCATTTCCTCCCGACGACGATATGTCGCGGCAGTTTGCCGACGCCTTTGAATACGAGGAGACGGACAGCCAGCTTGCCGCCGTGGAGGACATCAGGCGGGACATGGAGGCGCCCTATCCCATGGAGCGTATTCTGTGCGGAGATGTGGGCTACGGCAAGACTGAGGTGGCTCTTCGCGCCGCTTTCAAGGCTGTGGAGGGCGGCAAGCAGGTCGCCATACTGGTGCCTACCACTATTCTTGCCTATCAGCACTACCAGACGGCGCTGAGCCGTTTCCGCGGCTTTCCCGTTACTGTTGATATGCTTTCCCGCTTCCGCACCAAGGCTCAGCAGACCGTATCTCTGCGAAAGCTGCGGCGCGGGGAAACCGACATAGTTATCGGCACCCACCGCATTATATCCTCGGATATTGAGTTTCACGATCTGGGGCTCGTTATCATCGACGAGGAACAGCGCTTCGGAGTGGCACAGAAGGACAAACTGAAAGAGCTTGCCATCGGCGCGGATATTCTGACACTTACCGCAACTCCCATACCGCGGACGCTGAATATGGCTATGGGCGGTATTATGGATATGAGCATACTGGACGATGTGCCCGGTCTGCGCTCCCCGGTGCAGACATATGTTATGGAGCACGACGACGCCGTTATTGCCGAGGCCATACGCCGCGAGCTGAGGCGGGGAGGGCAGGTGTTCTATCTCAACAATGACATTGAATATCTGTATACTCTCAGCGCCAAGCTGTCCCGGGAGCTGCCCGATGCACGCATTGCCGTGGCTCACGGGCGTATGGACAAAGATGAGCTTGAGGACATCTGGGCGGCGCTGGTACGCGGTGAGGTGGATGTGCTTGTATGCACCACCATTATTGAGACGGGCGTAGATGTGCCCAACGCGAACACACTTATTATAGAAAATGCCGACCGCTTCGGTCTTTCCCAGCTTCATCAGATACGGGGACGGGTGGGCAGAAGCAGCCGCCGCGCCTACGCTTATTTTACCTATCCGAAGATGAAACAGCTCTCGGAAATAGCGGAAAAGCGCCTGCGTGCCATGAAGGAGTACGCCGCTTTCGGCGCGGGCTTCAAAATAGCTCTCAGGGATCTGGAAATACGCGGAGCCGGCAATCTTCTGGGCAGTCAGCAGCACGGACATATGGAAGCCGTAGGCTACGATATGTATATAAAGCTTCTGGAGGAAGCGGTGCTTGAAGAAAAGGGCGAGGCAAAAGAAAAGAGTGCCGACTGCGCAGTGGTTATGAACTGTGACGCAAATCTTCCCAAAAGCTATGTGCGCGATTCCGCTCAGCGTATGGAAATGTACAAAAAGATTGCGCGCATACAGTGCGAGGAGGATTTCTCCGACATGATAGACGAGCTTTGCGACCGCTTCGGCGAGCCGCCCCGCGCCGCCATGAATCTGTGCCGCATCGCTCTTGTGCGCGGCCTGGCGCGTTCCTGCGGTATCACAAAGGTGGAGGAGAGAGAAAAGGACATATTTATGAGCGCTCCCCTGCCGGATCTGGGCGCCGTCAGCGCACTGGGCGAAAAATACAAAGGCGCGGTGCGGGTCACTCCCGGCTCACCCGCTGCCGTAATTCTGAAAAAAGTCAAGGGCACACCCGCCTCTGACCGTGCCGCAGATTTTCTGACGGATTATATTTCCGCCTCAAAAGCGTAAAAGTTATCAGAATATTAACAAAATCCGCTCCCTATGGTACTAAAATATATAAAACGCCCCGTCATACGGAGCGAAAACATTTCGATTACTGCTTATTTACACAATAATTATGAAAGAAATGGTCAGGAATATGAAAAAGAAAACCGTATCCCTCCTGCTTTGCGCCGCAATGCTTTTCTGCACGCTTGCAGTTTCCTCCTGCGGCGACAGCACCCCCGCCGTTATGACTCTTGACGGGCACAGCGTTACCGCCGCTATGTACCACTACTGGGCATCCGGAGCAAAGGGCTCCTACATTTCCAAGTATGAGGATGTTGTAAACACGGACGAATACTGGCAGAGCGAGCTTACCGAGGGCAAGACTGCCGCCGAGTATTTTGATGAGCTTACTCTTGACAGCATCAAAACAAATCTTGTGGGTATGAAGCTGTTTGACGATTACGGGCTCTCTCTCGACAAGGATGAAACAAACAGCATTTCCGACTATGTGAAGGATCTTGTAAAGGAGTACGCCGACGGAAGCAAGAGCACCATGAACACGGTGCTGGGCGAATACGGCATAAATCTTTCACTGCTGGAGCAGATTTACAGGGAAGAATCAAAGCTTACCAAGGTCTACAATTATCTGTACGGAGACGGCGGTGCGGAGGCTGTGACCGACGACGAGCTGGAGCAGTATTATCAGGATTACTATGTTCATTTTCAGCTTATATACATAAACAACGCCTATCAGTATGTGACCGACAGCGAGGGAAATATGGTCACGGACGATGACGGCTACTACAAGACGGAGGATCTTGAGGCTTCCGTAAAAGCCGAAAAGGACGCCGCGGTTGCAGCGGTCAAGGAAAAGCTTGCCGCAGGTGAAGATTTTGACGCTGTTTACGAACAGTATTCGGAGTTCAAGGGATACAGCGGCGGCTACTATTATTCCGCCTCCCAGCAGTACAGCGATCTTCTGTTCTATCAGCTTATAAAAGCCGCGTCGGAGGTGGAAATCGGAGAGGTCGCCACCCTTGAGACGGACACGGGAGCGTACATACTGAAGCGGCTTTCCCTTGACGAGGGAGCGTGGGAAAGCAGCGAAAACGCCGACTTTTTCCCTACCGACGGCGACAGCACATACAAAGGCAGTGTAAGTCAGTACAAGTTCCGTGAGAAAATCAAGAGCTACTACGGGGACATTACTGTGGACGAGGAAGCAATAAAGGAATTTTCCATTGCCCTTGTGACGCCCTGCTATTCATTTTAGTTAACTCAAATCCGGGAAGGAATGATAAAATATGTTTGACGAAAAAAAGGTAAAGGACGCGTGTGTTGAATGGATACGCGATTTCTTTGAGGAAAACGGCAAGGGCTGCAACGCCGTGGTGGGCATTTCGGGAGGCAAGGATTCCTCCGTGGTTGCCGCGCTCTGCGTTGAGGCTTTGGGCAGAGACCGCGTCATCGGTGTGCTTATGCCCTGCGGTCATCAGCATGACATCGACTGCGCTCAGCTTCTGGTGAAGCACCTGGGTATCAGAAACTACACCGTAAACATTGAAGCGGCGGTGAACGGGCTTATAGGAGCTCTGCCCGCCGACATGGAGAAAAGCGCCCAGACTACGCAAAATCTTCCCGCAAGAATACGCATGGCGACGCTTTACGCCGTCAGCCAGTCCAACAACGGCAGAGTTGCCAACACCTGCAATCTTTCCGAGGACTGGGTGGGCTATGCTACCCGCTACGGCGACGGAGCCGGTGATTTCAGCCCTCTGTCCCATCTGACCGTTGACGAGGTGAAAAAGATAGGCACCGTTCTCGGTCTGCCCGAAAGCCTTGTTCACAAGACCCCTATTGACGGCTTGTGCGGAAAAACCGACGAGGACAATCTGGGCTTTACCTACGCAGTTCTTGACAGGTACATTCGCACCGGGGAAATCGACGATCCCGCCACTAAAGAACGCATCGACAGAATGCACGCCCTCAATCTGTTCAAGCTTCGTCCCATGCCCGCTTTCGAGCCGGAGCTTTGATAATGTTTTATGCGGGGCGCTGCCCCGCACACCGATATAAGCTATAAAAACAGCAACAGGACTGCCGTTGGCGGCAGTCCTGTTGCTGTTTTGGGGGTATATATATGGGGCTCTGCCCCATACCCCGCTCAGGACCTTTTTTGAGAAAAAGGTTCCGAGACCTCCAAAAAACTTTTGGGAAATATGTTATTTTTGTTGTTTCGGAATTGCAGGAAACTTTGTTTAGCTGAATATAAAGTACAGCTAAACTAAATTTTTTGCAGGATTAAAAAACAAACCCCTTACCCCTTTTTCCAAAAGTTTTTGAGGATTGTCAAGGGACTTTTCTCAAAAAGCCCCTTGACCGGGGAGAGGTTCTCCGCCTCAGCGGAGAACCGGCAGAGCCCCGCCCTGAACACGAAACCGGGGGCTTTTCCTTTCGGAAAAGTCCCCGCTTTGTCATATAATAATTACTCGTAGAGCTTGCCCAGCTTCTGGAGTCTTTCGTACTTCGCCTTTGCGGCTGCCTCCGCCTTAGCGAAGAGCTGTTCGCTCCTCTCGGGGAAGGACTGTGCCAGACGGGCGTAACGCGCCTCGTTGGTAATAAAGGCTCTGTAATCTCCCGTAGGCTCCTTAGAGTCTATGGAGAGCTTATTGGACTCAAGAGTGGGGTTATAGCGGAACATATGCCAGTAGCCTGCCTCAACTGCCTTCTTCATTTCAAGCTGGCAGTTCTGCATGCCGCCCTTCTTGATACCGTGCATCTCGCAGGGAGCGTAGCCGATAACAAGGGAGGGACCGTGATATGCTTCTGCTTCCTTCAGCGCCTTGAGAGTCTGATTCATATCAGCGCCCATAGCGATCTGAGCCACATAAACATATCCGTAGGACATTGCGATCTCAGCGAGATTCTTCTTGCCGATTGCCTTACCCGCTGCTGCGAACTGAGCAACCTGACCGATATTGGAAGCCTTGGAAGCCTGACCGCCGGTGTTGGAGTAAACCTCGGTATCGAATACCATTATGTTTACATCCTCGCCGCTTGCAAGCACATGGTCAAGTCCGCCGAAGCCGATGTCATATGCCCAGCCGTCGCCGCCGAAGATCCATACGGACTTCTTGGACAGGTAATCCTTTTCGGCAAGGATCTTGCCTCTCAGCTCTGCGCATGCGTCACAGCCGCAGCCCTCAAGCATATCTACCAGAGCCTTGGTAGCCGCGGTGTTCTTTTCGCCGTCGTCAAGAGTGTTGAGGTACTCGGCAATAACTGCCTTTTTAGCCTCATCGGTAACGATGGCGTCAAGCTCTCTCACATAGCCGATAAGCTTTTCGCGGATAGTCTTCTGACCCAGCGCCATACCGAGACCGTGCTCTGCGTTGTCCTCAAACAGGGAGTTTGCCCATGCGGGACCCTTGCCGCTTTCGCGGTTTACGGTGTAAGGAGTTGCAGGCGCGCTGCCGCCCCAGATAGAGGAACAGCCGGTTGCGTTGGAAATATACATTCTCTCGCCGAAGAGCTGAGTGATGATGCGTGCGTAAGAAGTTTCGGCACAGCCTGCGCAGGAGCCGGAGAACTCAAGCAGGGGCTGCTTGAACTGGCTGCCCTTGACAGTAGTGTTGATAAGCTCGGGCTTCTCGGAAACCTTTGCAACGCCGTAATCGAATACAGCCTGCTGATCAAGCTGGGTGTCCTGAGGCACCATTTCAAGCGCTCTCTTTTCAGGCTTGGTAGGACAAGCCTTTACGCAGAGCGTACAACCCATACAGTCAAGAGGACTGATGGCCATGGTAAACTTGTAGTCCGTCTTAAGCACGGGTCTTGCGGCAAACTTGGTCTGTGCGGGAGCCGCAGCAGCCTCCTCCGCGGTCATAGCGAAGGGACGGATTGTAGCGTGAGGACATACGAAAGCACACTGGTTACACTGGATACAGTTCTCTGCATGCCATACGGGTACCATAACGGCAACGCCACGCTTCTCATATGCAGCAGAGCCCTGGGGGAAGGTACCGTCTGCCATATCCTTGAATGCGGATACGGGCAGGCTGTCGCCGTCCATCTTGCCTACGGGAGCAACTACGGAGTTCACGAACTTCACAAGCTCGGGACGCTCGCCGGTTGCCTCGGCGTCTGCGGGGGTTTCGCCTGCATTCTTCCATGCGGCGGGAACATCCACCTTAACAAGTGCGCCGGCACCCATGTCGATAGCCTTGTGGTTCTGAGCAACGACTTCCTCGCCGAACTTGGAGTAGGACTTGGTAGCCATGTACTTCATATACTCAACAGCCTGCTCGATAGGCATGATCTTTGCAAGCGCGAAGAATGCGGACTGGAGTATGGTATTCTTTACCTTGGGGTTGCCCACCTCGTTCTTTGCGATGGCGGTAGCGTTGATGATATAGAAGCTTATGTCGTTGTTGGCGATGTAGGACTTAACGGAAGCGGGCAGATGTGCGTCCAGCTCCTCGGGAGTCCACTGGCAGTCCATAAGGAAGGTGCCGCCGGGCTTTACATCGTTTACTATCTTATAACCCTTAAGAATATAAGAGGGATTGTGGCAGGCAACGAAATCGGCCTTGTTGATGTAGTAAGGGCTCTTTATGGGCTTGTCTCCGAAGCGCAGGTGGGATATGGTGATACCGCCGGTCTTCTTGGAGTCATACTGGAAGTAAGCCTGGATATACTTGTCCGTATGGTCGCCGATGATCTTTATGGAGTTCTTGTTTGCGCCGACGGTACCGTCGCCGCCCAGACCCCAGAACTTGCAGGCGATAGTGCCCTCGGGAGCGGTGTCGGGAGCGGGCTTTTCCTCAAGGGAATGTCCGGTAACATCGTCTACGATGCCGATGGTAAAGCCGTTCTTAGGCTCTGCGGCATTGAGGTTCTCGTATACTGCGAAAACAGATGCCGGAGGAGTATCCTTGGAGCCGAGACCGTAGCGTCCGCCGACGACAGTCTTGTCGGTAACGCCCTCGGTTGCAAGAGCGGTAACAACATCAAGGTACAGAGGCTCGCCCAGTGCGCCGGGCTCTTTTGTTCTGTCAAGCACCGCGATTTTCTTTGCGGTCTCGGGAATAGCTGCAACAAGGTTCTTTGCAACGAAAGGTCTGTAAAGGCGTACCTTTACAAGTCCTACCTTTTCGCCGTGCGCGTTCATGTAGTCGATAACTTCCTCTGCAACATCGCAGATGGAGCCCATAGCTATGATAACGCGGTCGGCGTCGGG
>JBJDYY010000158.1:0-2790 GCA_051867715.1 Candidatus Avispirillum sp. | reverse complement strand
ATTTTACGGGCTTTTTAAGCGGAGCAAACAGCCTACTCTACAAAAAATTTCGAGTGCCCTATAGCTGTTGGTTTCAAAATCAAATTCTTTTGAGAAATCATTTTTCATTTTACAAATAATCCGAACATTTCTGATTTGTGAAATGTTAGGATTATTTGTTTATATTATTGAGATGTGGAACAAGACAGAATACATGATCTGTTCGGCAGCGGGGAATAATACTGAATTAACGCGGATTCTTTCGCGGCATATAATGGTAACGGTATTTCATTCAAAAGGAGAACAGCGTGAAAGTTCAAACAGCTTAGGATAAACCGGAGCTGTTTTGCGCGTAAGCAAACGCTGAAAACCGGACATCAGGATTTTTGCCGGCTTTGCCGACATGCGTTTGCTTAATATCTATTTGTACGGCCATAGGCCGAATGGAGGTTAATATGTATAACTGTTATACGGAAGAGCAGATATGTCTTATGAACAGGCTCAGGCTGCTGTGGGAGCAGCATGTATATTGGACGCGGTTTTTTATTATAAGCACTGCCGCCGATCTGGGAGACCTTAAGGCGGTCACAGACAGGCTGCTTCAGAATCCCAAGGATTTTGCCGATTTGTTTGCGCCGTTTTACGGCAACAGGGCGGCTCAAAGGCTTGAAGAACTTTTAACGGAGCATTTACTGATTGCCGCGGATCTGGTAAACGCCGCAAAGAAAGGCGAGGCTGAAAGTATAGACGAAATCCGCCGAAAATGGTATGATAACGCGGATGAGATCGCCTGCTTTCTGTCGGGCTTGAACCGATACTGGGATGAGTCAGAGTGGCAGTCGATGCTGTACAGCCATCTGGAAATGACTGAGGAGGAAGCGGTGCTGCGCCTGCAGGGCGATTATGAGGCGGATATAAAGACATTTGAGCGCATTGAAGCCGAAGCCTTGCAGATGGCGGACTATATGTTCTGCGGGATAGTAAGGCAGTGCTTCTGAACTGACGGTTTTGGTCTTCGAACAGTTTTGAAGTTTACGGCAGTTTGGGAATCGGATGTTATTTATCCCTATTCCCGTCTGCCCGCTTCAAGGCTGTTCATCCACTTTTTCCGGCGGAATACTGCAAGGGAAATGACAAACCTTACACATTCCTCAAGCGACAGGAGAAAATACACATAGGGTATACTGAGCTTCAGGACAAAGGCTGAAATCAGGCTGAGCGGGACTCCGAAGCCCCAGGTGCCGATTATGTCTATTACCATAACATATTTTGTTTTTCCGCCGCTTCGGAGTATTCCCCCGCTGAGTATCATATTCAGCACCTTAAAGGGAGCTATCAGCGCATATGCTATCAGAATATGCGATGTCAGTATTTTGACGCTGTTTTCAACCTGATATATTTCCGCATAGAACGGACTTATGGCGACAACTGCGGCGGAAAGAATGCAGGAGCCTACGAGACCGTATACCAAAAGCTTTTTTGAGGAGGAGTAAGCGCTATCGTAATCCTTGCTGCCGAGGCTTTTTCCGATTATGACTCCCGCCGCCTGCGACAGTCCGCACAGCGCGCCTATTACAAGGCTTTGCACCGGATTTATAAGCGTCATTGCGGCGCTTGACCCGGTTCCCATATGACCGTAAACTGCCGCGTACACATTTTCCCCCAGACTCCACACGACTTCGCACACAAGGATAGGAGCCAGCATTGCGCCGTACTGCTTCCAATTGAATTTTACGGCTTCGGCGCCGCTTACCATGTCTTTTTTCGGCAAAGCTCTGCATCCTGCCGCCATTATCAGCATCAGCGCGAAGTTTGTCCATTGAGAGATGACCGTGGCAATTGCCGCGCCCTCCGCTCCCATATGGGGAAAGCCCAGCTTTCCGAATATCAGCACGTAGTTGAGCCCTGTGTTTACAAAAGCGGAAGCAATGCTTGCGTACAGGGGAAGCCGGGCTTTTTCCGTGCATCGGAACAGGGTGGAAAGCATTACGGCTCCCGCCATGGGCAGATATGTCCACGCCGTGATAAACAGATATGAAGCGGCGGCGGACAAAGTCGCCGCCTCCTGTGTGTAAAGGCTCATAATCTGCCTTGGCAGAGATACGCACAAAATGGTAAATACAGCCGCTGTCAGAAGCGATGCCAGAAGATTTATGCGAAAGCTTCTTCTGACCTCGCGGCTGTTTTTCTGCCCCAGATACTGCGACAGCATAATTCCAGCCACGGCTCCCACAGCGGAGACGACTACCGAATAAACGGAGGCAAATTTGCCTGCCAGGCCCACGCCTGCTACGCTGACGCTGCCCAACTGTCCTATCATAATCTGGTCTATGACGCCGAACGATGCCTGCAGCATGGACTGAAGCGCGACGGGTACTGCCAGACTGCATACCGTAAGCAGAAAGGAATTTTTATGCTTCATCAGAAAACCCTCCCACGGATGATTACACATAAATTCTAACAGCGGCAGTATGCTTTTGCAAAGGTTAAACGCGTAACCTATAACGAAATTAAAAGGATGTATTTGTACGGTTTTTACAAATACATCCTTTTTGTATCAAATAAGCTTTGTTAAGTGCTTGCGCGCACCACCAGCGATACCGGAAGCTGCACGGAGGTTTCGCAACTTTCGTTTTCTATAAGTTCTTTAAGCTCTTTTAACTTTTCCACTGCCACTTTTGCCCTTATTGCCGTATCCTGCCGTACAGTGGTAAGAGCAGGGAATACTGTTTCGCACATGGGGACATCGTCAAAGCCTGCCACCGCTATGTCTTTCGGAATACCGATGCCGTTTTCCTGCAAAAAGCACAT
>JBJDYY010000157.1:0-13347 GCA_051867715.1 Candidatus Avispirillum sp. | reverse complement strand
GAAAAATAGGATGTCAGGGATGACACCCTGCCCGCCATCAGGCACTGTGCAAGGGACATATTATTACTCCTCGGAAAGTCTCTCTATCATTTTCCACATTGCGGCGGCGGAGTTGAAGTTCGCCGGTACAATATCAACCGCGGGAATGGTAATGTCAAATTCGTCCTCAAGCTCTGCTACGAGGGAGATTATGGACAGGCTGTCCAGTATGTGACCGTCGATAAGATTATTGCAGGTCTCATAGTCAACATCGGGATGAATGTCCTCAAGAATTTCAATAAGCTTTTCCATTTTAATTATTCCTTTCTTTATATGGAGTTAATTGTAATCGGGGGTATTGAGAGCACAGGTTTCATATGCTTTGCGCACCTCAAGGATTTTGCCGCGGCTGATTATGTATACGGCGGGAAGATCCCGGCTTAAAAAGAGCGACATACCCTCCGTGGGGCAATATGCGCCGGTATTGTTAAAGCACAGCACATCTCCAACTTCTAAATCGCCGAGGGACGCTTCCTTTACGATAATATCGTTCATAGAGCAAAGTGAGCCGCAGACATTCCACCTTTTATCACCCTGCGGAGTTTTGGAATAGAGAGACATGGACGGATGCTTCATAGCCATGTACTGTCCAAAATATACTATCTGGTGCATACCTCCGTCGCAGATGGCGTAGTTCTGTCCTTTGTTGCACTTGGTATCTACTATATGTGTAAAGTATTTGCCGCAGGTTGCCGCAATACTGCGTCCTATTTCAAGGGTTATATGCGCCCTTGTGTTCATACCCGTAAGCATTTCGGCAAACGCGGCGAAATAAGCATCCTCGTCAAAATCCTCGCCCTCGTAATACGACACGGGAAAACCCGTGCCGTATTCAAGCTCCTTTGCCACGTAGCCGTATTCCTCGCTGAGACGGACAAGAAAAGCGTCAAGCTTCTCAATCTCGCGGCGAAGTTTTTTTACCGAGGTTTTCTGTGTACCCGAGAAGAACTGTATGCCGGATATTTCTACATTGCCGTACTCAGCGCGGCGGGAGATGATATTTTCAATATCCTCACCGTTTATGCCGAACTGGCTGTCATTGGTAAGACGCAGGAGAACACGGATATTTGTGCCGTACTTCCGGGAGTATTCGCAAAGCTGTTCGAACTGGAGTATTGACTCCGCCGTAAAGATGCCGGCAAAATTTTTGTCAGCAACGGTTCTTTCAATGACAGAGGGAGTTTTGTATACCCCGGAAATTACCATCTTTTCCGAAGGCACGCCGAGACGCTCACATATGCGCTCCTCACCCGGAGAGCAAATTTCAAAGCTGTCTACACTGCCGATAAGCTCTTTAATAATAAATGTATTAGCTTTCACCGCATAGCACAGAGAAACATTTTCCGGCATGGCGGCTCTGATTTTCGCTGTTCTCTCCCGAAGCACATCTGCGTCAAAGACATATACCGCGCCTACGCATCGGCTTAGAATGCTGTCGTAAAGTCCAGATTTCACCGTCTGCCACCCCACTTTTCGTCAAGAAGCCTTCTGTCCGTTTTTCCGTTTTTGGTAAGTGGCATTTCGTCAACCTTTCTGATAATTCCGGGCACCATAAAGGCAGGGAGCGTGCCGCGCATTTCTTCCACAAGCGCATCTTTATCTACGGTACCTACATAAAAGCCTTTCAGCCGGGAGCGCTTTTCGTCAAAGACGCAGCAGCTTCGCTCAACGCCGTCGATTAAATTCATGGCTCGCTCTATCTCCTCAAGCTCAATTCTGTGACCCATGTATTTTATCTGAAAATCCTTGCGTCCGCTGAAAACAAGCTCTCCCTTTTCATTATAACGGGCAAGGTCGCCCGTACGGTATACCGTTTCGGGATAGTCGGAATTTAAGGGGTTTTGCACGAAATGCTTTGCGGTCTGCTCCGCGTTTCTGTAATAGCCGAGGGCAGTAGCCGTTCCCCGCACACATATCTCGCCTACCGTATCCGGCTCGTTTACACGGCGGTCGTCGCCGTCAAGAAGAAATACATCTTCGTTGGGAAAGGGCTTACCGATGGGTATTCCGCCGGAATAGTCCCTGTCATTTTCAAGAATATGATAGGTGCAGTTACAGGTGATTTCCGTCGGGCCGTAAAGATTTACAAACATTGCATCGGGCAGATGGCTTTTCCATGTCATGTAATGCTTATACGGCAGCACCTCGCCGCTGAACAGTATTTTGTTCACTCTGTCAGGCACTCTGTAATCAAGACCGTGGAAGGTGCTGATAAGGCATATGGCAGACACCGCCCATATCATAGTGGTGACTTTGTTGTCGCATAGACAGTCCAGCAGTTCCGTAGGCTTTGAGAACAGCTCTCTGGGAACAAGCACAAGCGTGGCTCCCGTTTTCAGCGCGGAATATATGTCCTTGACGGACACATCAAAGTCAAAAGGCGCCTGATTTGCTATAACGTCGTCGCCGGTTATGCCGAAAATATCGGTGAAGCATTCGATAAAGTCAATAACGCTTCTGTGACTGACCGCTATTCCCTTGGGTACTCCCGTAGAGCCCGAAGTGAAGTTTATGTAAAGCGGATCGGTATCAATATGCCGGCTGTGAGCCGCGCTGAGCAGAAAATCATCGGGCTCTGCTGCTGCAAGGTCGTCAGCAAGAAGAATGCGAAAACCCGGGAAAATACTCCTACACCGCTCTGCATGAGAGGTGTCTGTAACGATAGTTTCCGTATTAAGCACTTCACGGGCATCGCGAAGCCGATTTTCCGGTAGCTCCGGATTCATAAGAGAATAAAAAAGGCCTGCATATGCCGCTCCTAAAAACACACATAGCGTTTCAAAGCTTTTTTCTGCATACACGGCGACGCCGCGACGGGCTCCCGCTTTTATAAGCGCCGTCGCCGTTTTGCGGCTTTGCTCCCTGAGCTGTGCCCATGTGTACTCGCCCTTTGCGTCCCGCACGGCTATCCTTTCGGGAATTCTTTCGGCGCTGCGCTCAAGATAATCCGTAACATTATATATCATCAGATTTTTCTCCGTAGGCATTGTAATTGGTGTACTATGTTTATTAGTACACTTGTATTATAGCACTGTATTAAATAAAGTCAATAGTATTTTGCAAATATTCATAATTTGTTTCCGAAACGTATCATTTCCGCCCACCGATAATTTATTATATACAGCCGAAAGCACGAAATATGCAGAAAACTGTAAGAATAAAGTAAAAAACGGCAATATAGACGTCTGACATTGACCGGGTCACAATAATGTGATAAAATATGAAAAATCAACCGAAACTATAACCGTTTGTTGCGTTTTCAACCGATAGTTGTACTCTCTTCAACTTCCGGTATGTTCAAATTCGGTCATTTGCCGCTTATAATCAAGTTACAGACACGAAGGCGCCGTGTGTCTGATTTCTGAAAGGTAAGGTATTTATTATGGAGTATTCACTTGGTAAAAAAATCGCGGAGCTTCGCAAAAGCCACGATATGACACAGGAAGCGCTTGCGGAAAAAATGGGAGTAAGCGCGCAGGCTGTTTCAAAATGGGAAAACGATCTTTCCTGCCCCGATGTCATGTCTCTGCGCCCGCTGGCAGATCTTTTCGGAGTTACGGTTGACGAGCTGCTTGCCCCCGGGGAAATCAGCCGTGCCGAGGTTCTTCCCGAAGAAAAAAGAAAAAATGTAGACGATCTGATACTACGCATCTATGTTAACGACAATAAAGACAAGGTAAAGTTAAACATTCCCATTCTGCTGATAAAAGCATTTATGGATGAGGACGGAAAACTTTCTGACGGAATTAACATGAATTTCGGCGGCAAGAGTCTGAACGGTATTGATTTTCAAAGTATTATTACCGCCGCTTCCATGGGAACCGTGGGAAAGCTTTTGGAAGTGGAATCGGATGACGGCACCACCGTTGATATCTATATTGAATAGGGATTGAGCTGCAAATGAAAATTGAAATAGCTGAAGACGGAAAAATGCATACGGTTCGCGTTCCCATCACAGTTGTTGCAAAAATGATTAAGAGCAATAACACAGACCCTGAATCGGGTGCGAAAATTGCCAAGGCACTCAGAGTATGCAAAAAGAAGTATCCGAAGCTCAAATTAGTGGAAGTTGAATCCGAAGACGGTGAAAAAGTAGATATTTTCCTTTGAAAAGTTAAAAGGCTGAAACGCATATGCGTTTCAGTCTTTTAGTATGTTCTTTAATTAAAGCAAAGCAATGCCTGCTTTTTTGCAAATCTTCTGCGTTTCCTCGTCCCATGCACCGGACTGCACCTCTCCTATATGAGCGCAGCCCATAAGCAGCATACAAAGTCTTGACTGACCGATGCCGCCACCGATAGTCAGGGGAAGCTCTCCAGCAAGCAGCGCTTTGTGGAACGGCAGTTTGCTCCTCTCCTCGCAGCCTGCAATTTTAAGCTGTTTTTCAAGGCTTTCGGCGTTGACTCTGATACCCATGGAGGATATTTCAAAAGCTCGCTCCAAAAGCTCGCTGTACACGATAATATCCCCGTTAAGCTCCCAGTCATCGTAGTCGGGAGCTCTACCATCGTGGCGCTTGCCGCTTTTCAGCGTCTTTCCTATCTGCATAAGGAAAACGGTATGATGGGTCTTTGCAAATTCCGTCTCACGGCGGGCAGGCTCAAGGTCGGGATACATATCCTCCAGCTCCTGAGTAGTGACAAATGTCACATCTCTGCAAAGCTCGGGACCGATGTCGGGAAACTCCCATTTCAGCTCGTCGGAGGTATTGCATACGGCGCTGACAATGCGTTTTACCGTGTCCTTGAGATATTCAATATTTCTCTGATCGGCGGTTATGACCTTTTCCCAGTCCCACTGGTCAACATATACGGAATGGAGATTGTCAAGATGCTCCTCGTCACGCCGAATGGCATTCATATCCGTATAAAGCCCCTTGCCGGGGCGGAAATCGTACTGCTTCAGCGCCCAGCGCTTCCATTTTGCAAGAGACTGGACAACCTGATATGTTTTATTGCCTACGGCGGGCACATCAAAGGAAACGGGGCGCTCAACACCGTTAAGGTCGTCGTTAAGTCCGCTTTCAGCAGTTACAAACAAAGGAGCGGACACTCTTTCAAGATTAAGCGCCGCGCTTAAATTTTTCTGAAAACTCTTTTTAATCAGTTCAATGGCACGCTGCGTCTCATATACGGAAAGACGGGTGGCGTAGCCCTGCGGAACAAATACTTCTGACATTTCCGCACCTCCGTTTTTTAATAATAAATATATAATACACTAAAGTCCCCTCTGTGTCAAGAAAAAATGAGGTGATTAGAAAAAGCGCCGCACACGGCGGCGCTTTTCAGCTGCTATTTGATACTTAACAGAAGCTTTACATAATCGGTATACCTGTTCCAGTCGTCCTTTGAAAGATTTCTGTAATTATCCGTAAGCATTTTTCCCTCGCTGAGATAGTCTTTCAGCATATCGTTGTATCTTTCAAAATCAGCGTCATCAAGTTCCGACAAAAGCTTTATCTGCTGTGCGGTCGCGTCTTTTTCATCGGTATATCTTCCCCATGCCGCTTCGTAAAGTTCGGGAATTATCTGTACCGCTTTTGAGACGGTATTACCGTACGCCTGCTGACCGGCGGCCTGTGCGTAGCTGTTGCCCATTCCGCCTGTCAATGCCGCAGATTTACCGATAGCGTCCTGCATGGCAAGCCGCGCCTGATCAGCGTATGAATCCCGATATGCTCTGTATACGGGATCGCTTTCGGCATCGTAGGAAAACTCCATATCCGACAGTATATCAAGCAGGCTTTCGATTTCATCGGCATACTTTGCGCCGGAGTATACGGGGCGGTTTTTCTGCCATTCGTCGGCCAGCGCTTTCGCGTTGGCAGCAGCGCTTGAATCTGTTGCGCTTCTTTCGCTGTTTATAAGACTTGTTGAAATTAGAGGAGACAGAGTTGTGCTTTGCCCGTATGAAGCCGCAGAGGAGCCCTTTGACGAGCCGGAATCGCTCTTATTATTGTCGGTTTTACTTTCCTCTGTTTTGCGTTTCTCCGGTGCCGGAGCATAGTCGCTTGAATTTTTATATATCACGGTCAGTTTCTCCTTTCGTCAAGAATTTTTTGTATCTCGCTGTTGAAATTTTCATATCCGAGGTTTTCCGAAACAACGCACAATTCCTCACAAAACACATACAGCCATGAGTACAGCGCGTTCAGTTTTTCCTCTGCGGTGCCGCTGAGAACGGGAGGGTGCCTGTTTGACAGCTTCATTTTTCACATCCTGCCTTTCGTTGTAATGTAGATACAGTTAATTGACTTATAATCCGCGTGGGGATACTCTGCTGCATCTTTCCCATACGCTTGTAAGGGAGCGCAGAACACATTTTCCGCGACCTTCAACTTTTATACAAAAGCTTGCACAGCGCCTGGGTCGGAGTTCCACCGTTTTAATTCCGTCTCCCGTACAGTTAAAAGCATATTCCGTCACCCATTCTCCGCCGTCGCGTGACAGAGATACGGTCGCCGAAGCTCCCGCTTCCGGCTCAAAGCGCAGAATAACGCGGGACACATATTTGTGATGCGGGGTATCATAGCCCATATCTCCCGTCTGAAAGCTCCAGTCATATGAGTTTTCTTTCTCGGTAGTGCCTGTAATACCGTCGGAGTCTGCGGCGTATACGGTGCTCTCGGTACCGTTTTGGCACAGCATATACAGTTTTGTACCGCTTCTGCAGAATGAGACTATACCGGGGTCATCCTCCCTGCTCCACAGCTTTCGCTCGCTGTCGTATACATACAGGCTTCTTTCGCCGTCTCTGTCCGCCATTGTCACATAGTATTTTCCTCCCACGCTGCCCGCCACGGCGTTTCTGAATCCCGCAGAGTCAAGATTTTGATCTATAACCTGCGGAATACTGCCGTCATAGCACACAATACCGTCAGTTGATTTATAATACAGACAGTCTCCCACGGCAGCAATACTCTCACTGCTGCCTATTTCAACTCCGCGCATTTTCGATTCCGTCACCGTGAACTCGGCGGGATAGCTTCCGAATACCTTTATTATTGCGTTTTCTTTGAAAAACACGGGATTGCCGTTAAAACAAACCGCGCCTGTAAACGCACCGGGAGTATTTATGCTTGCCGTCCATGAATCAGTGGAAACTCCTTCAAATCTGTGCCAGTTATATGCGTCTCCCAAGGCAGATGCGTAGATTTCGTTAACGGGAACATTACCGGGACCTACGCCGTATCGGCAGCCCCAGAGACGGTTGCCCGCAGATACCACGAAATCCATATCGGGCACCGTTCTTGATATACCGAAAGAGCCTGTGGACTGAGTAAAGTTTTCAATAGGTGATATTATAAGCTTTGAGCGCTCAATATCAATGTTTTTAATATTGTAGAAGCCGTTGAGATTGGCAGACGCAAAGCCGGTGAGCTCCACTGTATCGTTTTTCTTTATAGCTGAATTAAAAGCAAGCTTTTCGTAGTATGTACCTTTTCCCCCGTCGCTTGAAAGCTTATATACGCTGCAGCTTATAGCTGTAAACGCACCGGAAGAATTAAGAATACCGTCAAGATCACTTCTTTCCGCGCACAGTTCATAGAAAAAACCGTCCTGCGCACCCAAAGGTATGGTCTTTGTATACTCAAGCGGCAGTTTTTCCGCCATAGTCATAAGGTTTACTACTTTTTTATCCGGGAAGAAATACAGTCTTGTACCTGATGTTACATACTGCTTTTTACCTTGAGTCAGAAAATCATTGGTATTCATGATTATATGCTCACCGAAGCCGTCGTCATCGGCATAGTATGCTTTAAGTCTTGACGGAACATCAAGCACAAAAGCGTCGTGAGCGATGTTTTGCCCAACCTGCACATCAAGAGACAGCATACCGTATATTTCCGTATCGCCGAAATTCAGCTGACAACGCTGCTTTCTCATACTGAGAGCCGGAAAAGAATCGGTGCTCATATTCAGCATATCCGCAAAACAGCCCTCCCGCGGTACGCTGCGTCTGTCAAGTCCCGAAAAAGTTGAAACTGTTTTTTCCGTTTTGGTGTTACTACTAAGAGACGCAAGTTTCATAAGCACCTCACAGCATAATTTTTGATGCGCCCAGCGGCGTTCTTTCCCTGTTAACGCTGTCGGCGTAGGATGAATAAGCCGCGGCAAACAGCGCCGCGGAATTCATATACCTTTCAGTATCTCTCAGATACATATCGTTTTTCATCTGCAGATACAGAACATACAGTTCCGACTGAGGATCGGGCACCGTAAGCAGCGCGTCGCCGTCGTTCATTATATCGCAAGGCGGACTTATGTCGGCTCCTGCGTGTGTAATCTCGACTTCACGGCGCACGGTATCCTCGATTTCCCACAGCCAGTTCAGGATTCTGTCCCTCGGCACCGTGTCTCCCATGAAATCATTAGCGCGGACAATCGCTTCGTTTACTGTCATATTTTACCTCCTTTTAACAGATATGAGCCGTGCCGCGCCCGCTGTGGGGGCGGCACGGCTCCGACATATCAGCCGCCCGTGGCAAACGTTTCGATAAACGCCTCTGCCGCGGCATCCTGCCGCTGTGAATTTTCTATCACCTCGGCAAAGCGCAGGGGTACCTCCACGCTTTTACCTGTCTGAATGAGCATATTTTCCCCGTTGACCGCAACATACCGCTCCGTATCGTTCTTGTTCTGTCGGGGAATAAACACCGTTTTCGTTTTTGCCGCCTCGGCGGCGTTATTTATATTTGCCATATATTTTCCTTTCCGGGCGACTCAGCCCTTAGTTTTCTTCAATCGCAGATGAGGAGAAGGAGGAGCCTGACTCCACTCTCAGCAGATATTCCTCAACAAGGCGTTTTGCTACCTTTGTTGCCTTCCAGCCAACGGAGGAACGCTGATTGAGCGGGTCGTTTCCGTAACCCTTCTGCTTCACGATATGTTCAATACCGCCGCCTCCGATATCGGTAGTTCCGTATGCATTTGCACCGATAAACAAAGTAGTAAACACGGGGCATCCGCATTTACCGCCGCCGGAGGGGTAAAGCCTGTCGCCTGCGGCGTAAGTAATTCCCAACGCTTTGTCAAGATACAGATATCCCTGCGCGGGAGTCACACCCAATACGGTAGCTTTAACGATCTTGTCCTCGGAAGCGTCCCAATACTGAATTTCAACGCCCTTAAGCTGGGTGGTTATTGAGTCACTTACAGTTACTCTGTAAGGCGTTGCCGTTCCGACCAGGCAGGTGCTGTCAGTAGCTGAAGAATTGTAAGCTGTGACGGTCAGATAACGGCTGTCACTGCACAGATCCTTACCCGAGAATATCTTTGCCTCGCTTGTCTGAACAAAACGAACGCCGCCGATCGTGCCTATCTCACCTTTTAGAATATTCTTCGGATCGGTATACTTCTGAATATCGAGCCACTGACCCTTTGCGTCCTGCATAAGATCGTAAGCCACATAGGGATGGATTATAGCCACATAGCTGCCGTCAATTGTAGGCGCATTCATAGCTTTAAGCTGTGCCGCAGCTCTGAACACATCCTTGACGCGAAGCTTTGAATCGGCCGTAAGCTCGCTTCTTGATGTAATTTCCGTCTCGCTGCCGTCTTCGCTTACCTTGGGACAGTAGTTTACATTGGTACCGCCCACGATCTGGTTGCGGACTATGGTGTCAATAGTACGGCCGGCCTGATCGGCAAGCTGCTTTGTAGCTTCCACAACTATGGGATCAACGCTTGTCATTTCAAGCATATCGGTAAGCTCCACGTAGTCGCCGTACTGATCAACTGTTGCTGTTACGGGCACTACCGTGAGAGAAGAGCCGGTCGGTGTTACGCCCTCCGTAATAGGCGTCAGTGCCTTAGGCAGAGAGTTGAACTTGCGGAATTCGATAGTCTTACCGCCGTTCTTGGGTATCGGTCTTTTCTGCGCAAACTGATCGTGTACCAAAGCGGGGCCTGCAAGCTCTATAAGAGTTTTGTCATAAAATGTCTTCATCTCAGCCGACAGACCTATTCTGGTGCCGGGGAAAGAATCGTATTTGATTGCAGTACCCGTTGAAGAGTTTACAAATGCTTCGGTGCCGTGAACATTTTCACCCGCGCCGAAAAGACGGATATTAAATGAACAGTTCATATTTTTTCCTTTCATCCGTTAAAATTTTACCTTAGCGCCGTTTTCCACCCTCCGCAGGATATCGCGAATTCCCCTGCCGGTCAGATTTTCGACGCTGAGCTTTGTTTGTGAGGGAGCCTGTGCGACAGCCCCGTTTTCATCCGGTCTGCCCATTCCCGCACGCAGTCGCATAAGTGCCGAATGCTCGACGTTTCTCCGAAGCAGTTTTTCACAGCACTGAATAATTTCGTTAAAGTGTACGGCGCGCCACGCTTCTTCAACTGAAAATCCTGCGTGCAGCATTGCCGCAAAACGTCTGTCGGCAAGCTCCGTCTTCAAATCAAAGCCTTTGATCTTTTCGCTTAGCCGATCTGACTCCGAGACAAGCTTTTCGTAAGCCGCCTTGGCATTTCGCTGACTGAGCTTTTGCTCAATCCCCTGCCTTAAACGGCTCAGTCGCAAAGACTTTATAGCTTTTTCCGTATCTTCTCCGTCATAGCCGAGAAGTGTAAGCAATTCAAAAAGTTTTTCAGCCTCAGCGCTGCGTGCTTTTGCTTTCTCCGAATTATTTGATTTTGTTTCTGCGGCAGTTTCTGTTATTGATGTGTTATCCTCTGTGCTGCCGACAGCAGAATTATTGACATCAGGCGCCTTGGCGAATTGTCCTCTGTGTTCTTCTGCTGCAGCTGCTGCCGTGTTTGTCCCGTCAGACGAAGACCGTGCACTGTCTTCTCCGCCGCCCTGCTGCCCCGTTTCACCGAACAGTCTCAGCTTCAAATCAAGCCTATTCATAAAAGACCTCTGCTTTCTGTATATTTATGACCTCATGAAGTCTGTCGGTATTATATATTGCGCCGAGGCTTGCAATCTCCCCTTTTTATGACAGAATTTGCAGATATGCAACTTCATAATTAAAAAGGCATTCTCCGGAATCCGAAGAACGCCTTTAATCTTTCTTTATTTATTCGCATATAACCAGCGCCTGTCTGTATACAAGCTCATGGCTGTCACAGACATCGCTTTTCTGATACTCGGTAATTCCCTCTTTTAAGGGATCGCAAAACAGGTATGTATTTGCTGTATAGCCTATGAGTACAAGGCAATGAGAATGAGAGCGCCATATGACCTCTCCGCGCTCTGTATAAAATGACATACAAACCGTTGGATCACAGTCCATATTTGTAAGTCCCCAGAAAATCACAGGCGTACCGTTGTCAATGTATTGCTCAAACACGGAAAAATCAGAACCGCTTATATTATTAACCGAGTATTTTTTATCATTTTCGTCGTTCAGATATGCACGTGCAGCGTTGGCAATACAAGGTGCATAACACCCGATACCCATATCCGCAACTGACGGATCGCCTATATATGTAAAGAACGGGTCGCCATCGCCGAAGCCGGTTTTTTCAAGATAGTTTTCGCTGAGAAAAACGGGATCCACATCATAGCCGAGATAGTTCAGAACTATTGCAAGCGATACTATTTCGCATCCGTTGGGTAGCGCGGGAAGCTGAAGTATGTTTTCAACATCAAGCTGCACTTTATAATCGGTATCAGGCAATTTCTTTATAGGTCTCGTTTCCCGTTCGCTGCACAGACGGCAAACGTGCATTTCCCGCCCGTCGTTGTTTTTGGTGGGTCCGCTGACAATAAACCAGTCGCCCCAGTCGTGGTCACAGCCGCTGTATTCGCTTTCCGGCTCGGTTACGGCAGCGTACGTTTCTATTGTACTGTCGGCTTTATCCTGATCCTGTGTTTCTTCTTCATTGCTGCCGCCGATGTTATCAGTTTGAAATACACAGCCGCTCAGGAATGTCAACGTAAGCAGCAGTGCGGCAATCGCGGTTTTTCTCATTATATGCTATACTCCGGAATATACAAATTCTGTCAAAGAAATTATACACGAAAACTGCCGTTTTTTCAACACATTTTCTAAAATTTAACGGCGGAGCCGAAGCTCCGCCGTTAATATTTAAGTATAATCAGCCGTTACTGTCAGTGCCGTTAATCTGATTAACATATTCCTGCCACATATATGCCAGGGAGCCCTCGGTATACCAACCGTTTTCCTGTGTTCTTCCCTTCTTGGCATCGCTGTCCGAAGGAATATAGGTAAGCTTCTGGAATGCCTCGCTGCTGTTAACCTGTGCGGCAAACTTGGAAATACTGTTATCAAATTCCTCAGATGTCATACTCTCCATCTGAGCCCATATCTGTGCGCTGAGCTGATCTATCTTAGTGATGGAATCCTGATTGTATTCGTTTACATAATCGGTAAGCGCGTAAGTTACGGGAATATAGGACATAAGGTTCTGCTCTTTTGCAGTATCCCAATAATCAAGGGTGACACCGTAATCGGGATATGTCATATAAAGGTTTCCGGTTTCATAAATATTCATCTTATACTCATCGCTGAGCTTGACGATTATGTTGGAATTCTCCTCATCATATTTCCAATGAGTACCCTCTGCACCGTACTGAAGAATGGTACGAAGCTCCGTGTCCGTGTTCAGCATTGTGATGATTTCCATGGAACGTTTAACGCTCTTTGTATAGGTGCTTATGGCAAATACATTTTCAAGGTAATCTGCGCTGGTACCCATGGGACGCTTAAATACATTTATGTAGTAATCGTCCTCGTACTGCTTGATTTCGTCAGCGGTACATGTGATATAACCAACACCGAACTCAGCCACATCTCCGGTGGAAACATAGTTCTTTTCCTTTAACTTCTTGTACAGAGAGTAGTTTTTGGTGTAGTTGTTTATCGTAAAGATATTGTCAAAACTTACATTTTCGATTTTTGCCTCATAGGTAACTCGGGAGGCAAGTACAGAGAAGGTGTCCTGATCCTTGCCGGACCAGAAGCGGTAATAGCTGGGGCTGTAATCTCCGTATACGGGAGTTACATCCTTATGATAATTTGCAATATCCTCAATAAAGCTCTCACAGTCCGCAAGGCTTGTAAGCTTATCGGGGTCAAGATATTCCTCAGCAACAAGTCTCTTGTTTACAAGGAAGTATGTAAACTCGCCTACCTCGTGGTTGTTGGGTATGCCGTAGAGAGTGCCGTCAATGGTTGCTGCGGTTAAAAATGCGGGGAAAATGTAGGTATTCAGTACTTTGGAATTGCCTGAAATTTCCTCATTTAACTCAGACAGCAGCATGTTGTCGGCATAGTAGTTGAAATTGTCCTCTCCGCGGATAAGGAATATATCCATCTGGTTCTTTTCGACGTTT
>JBJDYY010000156.1:0-2806 GCA_051867715.1 Candidatus Avispirillum sp. | reverse complement strand
ATTCAGGGCGGAGATCCTCTCGGCAACGGTATGGGAGGCAGCGATAAGAACATAAAGGGCGAGTTTGCTGCAAACGGTGTGGCGAACAGCCTGTCCCACAAGCGCGGAGTTATCTCCATGGCCAGAAGCCAGAACTTCAATTCCGCCTCCAGCCAGTTCTTTATTATGCACGCCGACGGCGAGTTTTTGGACGGTCAGTACGCGGCTTTCGGCAAGGTAACAAGCGGCATTGAAACCGTTGACGCCATTGCCGAAGTGCCCACGGACAGAAACGACAGACCTTACGAAGAACAGAAGATTAAAGCTATCGAAATCATTGACTGAAGTCGAAAACAAAAGCAGCCCGCCCCATTCTCCGTGAGAATGGGGCGGGCTTTTTTAATATTTCCGCGCAGTTTACCGCGCACTTGCCGTATCGCTTGCGAAAACGGCTCCCGTAGCGTCGTCCACATACTGCCTCGTATACAGAGCGTGATAATAGCCTTTTCTGCCGAGAAGCTCCCTATGAGTTCCCTGTTCCACGATTTTTCCGTCGCGTACTACCAGAATCAGGTCCGCGTCGCGCACGGTAGACAGGCGGTGAGCAATTACAAGTGAAGTCCTGCCGCGGATTATGGTGTTGATGGCGGACTGAATTTTCTGCTCCGTTATGGTATCAACGGAGGCGGTTGCCTCGTCAAGCACAAGGATGCGCGGATTTGCGAGAATGGCGCGGGCAAAGGACAAAAGCTGTTTTTCGCCCGTGGACAAAAGGTCTCCGCCCTCTCCCACATCGCTGTCAAGTCCCTTATCAAGCTTTTTGACAACCTCGTCGGCGGACACCAGCCGCAGAGCCTTGTCTATTTCCTCATCGGTGGCGTCGGGATTTCCGTACAGAAGATTCTCCCTGACGGTGCCCGAAAACAGGTGCGGGGTCTGAAGCACATAGCCTATGGAGCTGTGCAGCCAAAGCTGAGAGCGCTCTCTGGCGTCTCTGCCGTCAATAAGCACCTGTCCCGAGGTGGGCTCGAAGAAGCGGCACACAAGATTTACCAGCGTTGATTTTCCCGCTCCCGTCTCTCCCACGATTGCGATATTCGTGCCGAAAGGAATTTTCAGATTGAAATGCTCCAGCACATATTCGTCGCCGTCGGGGTACTTGAAGCTTACATCGCGAAACTCAATATCTCCGTGTAGCTCCTCCCAGTTTTCCTTTTTGGGATTAAAGCTGTCGCCGTACTTTTCTATTACCTCCGGAGTGTCCGAAACATCGGATTTTGTTTCCAGAAGGCGCGTCAGGCGCTCGATGTTTACCTGGGTGGTAATCAGGTCGGATATGCAGTCGATAACCCAGCGTATAGGCTCCATCATGCCCTGCGCATAGGACATGAACATGGAGAATGTACCGACCTCCTCTGCCGCGATATACCCGCCGCGCCACAGCACTATGGCAAGCGCTAAGGAGGACGCAAGATTCATGGTGGCGGCAAACAGTCCTCTTATATGGGCGCCGCGCACGCTCTTTTTACGCATATCCTCCGTGTCGTTTACAAAATGCTCTGTAATACTGTCCTCAACCACAAGGGTCTTTACTGTTTTTGCGCCGGTAATGCCCTCGTTGAAGTTGGAGGTTATCTTTGAGTTTACCTCTCTTATTTCCCTGTTTATCCGTATCAGCTTTCCCTGAAATACGGAGAACAGCACCGCAATAAGGGGCACGATCGTAAGCACAAGCAGGGCAAGCTTTGCGTTGATTACAAGCATGACCGCAATTGAGCCCACAAGATAGGTCATATGCCACAGCCCGTCCGCAAGCGACCAGGAAACGAGAGAGCCTATGCGCGAGGTATCGCTCATTACTCTCGCGTGTATATAGCCCACGCTGTTCTGATTGTAGTAGGAAAAGGACAGCGTCTGCAGGTGGCTGAACGCCGCGTTGCGCAGATCCCTGTTCATGCTTACTTCTATTTTCAGGGCAATGGAATTGGTATAGTAATTGGCAATTCCCGCTCCGACGATAGTGACGAAGTAAATGAGTATGTACCACGGCAGGGTGTCAAGGGTGCCGCCGCCCACGAAATGGTTAAGGGCGTACCGCTGATACAGCGGCAGTATGATGTCCACGGAACTGCCGAGCAGGCTGCACATAAGCATTATGGCCATGGGGACGCGGAAGCGCGCCGCAAAGGGCAGTATCTTGCCTATGCCGAAAAAGGGCAGTCCCTTATTTTCTTTTGTTTCTTTTTTTCTCTTATTCATAGTCAGGTAAAATTAAATCTCAGGCTTTTTCCGCGGCGCCGGACTGGATATCGAAAATCTGTCTGTATACGCCCTCCTCGGCGCACAAACTTTCGTGTGTACCCTCCTGGACAATGCGTCCGCGGTCCAGCACCAGTATTTTGTCTGCCTTTTCAAGTGTTGTGATTCGGTGTGAAATAATGATTATGCTGGCCTTTCCGAAATGCTCTTCGAGAGAGTGCCGTATTTTTTCGTCCGTCTCCGTATCCACGGCGGAAAGGGAGTCGTCGAAAATCATAATGGGAGTGTTCTGGGTAAGCATACGGGCGATGGCCGCTCTCTGCTTCTGACCGCCGGACAGAGTCACGCCGCGCTCTCCCACAAAGGTGTCGTAGCCGTTGGTAAAGCTCTCCACCGTTTCGTCAAGGCATGCTGCCCTGGCGGCGCCTCTGATTTCCGACATGGTGATACCCTTGCGGGCAATGCCGATATTCTCCGCAATAGTGCGGGAGAACAAATACGGCTCCTGAAGCACGATGCCGATATTTTTTCTGAGCCACTCGCCCTGAATGTCGTTTATATCCACGCC
>JBJDYY010000155.1:0-2807 GCA_051867715.1 Candidatus Avispirillum sp. | reverse complement strand
TTTCGCCGTCCTCGCCCAGAGCCTTTGCGGGGTTAAGGCTTGCGGCGGCAAATGCCTGCGCCACGGAAAGCTCCGTATTGTCGTACAGATTTTTAACGGCGCAGTTAAGCTTCAGCACGCTTCCTGCAATGGTGCCATCCTCAAGCAGGCACTGAATACCCATTTTCTTAACAGGCTGACCGCCGAGGGTATAGTCGCCGTCGGGCATACCGCCCGCACGCATACAGTCTGTTATAAGGCAGAGCTTGTCGCCCTTTACTTTTGCCACAAGCCTGAAAAGACCGCGGTTTACATGGAAAGTGTCGGCAATAAGCTCACAGCTTACATTATCGGCACAAAGTGCCGCGCCCACCACGCCGGGATTGCGGTGCATAAGGGGCGTCATGGCGTTGAACAGGTGAGTGGTATGGCGTACACCCGCCTCGATTCCGCAGTTTGCCTCGTCGAAGGAAGCGCCTGTGTGTCCCATGGAAACAAGGACTCTGCCGTCTTTATATACCTTTGAAATGCACTCCTCTGCCCCGTCCATTTCGGGAGCAACGGTAAACACCTTAAGCACATCGGCATTGTCGAGAATGAAATCGCCGTCGGGACGCTTTATGTATTCCTCTGCCTGAGCGCCTTTTTTGGAGGGATTGATAAAGGGACCCTCGCAGTTTACGCCTAGTATTCTTGCGCCGTAATACTCGCCGCAGTCTCTTACCTGTCTTACTGCGTTAAAGGCACCGAGAATCTCCTCAGTGGAGACGGTCATGGTGGTGGGACACCAGGAGGTTACGCCGTTTTCGGCAATTCCCGCCGCCATTTTCTTAATGCCCTCGGTGTCTCCGTCGGAAACATCGGCTCCCAGGTAGCCGTGAATGTGCATATCCACAAGTCCGGGTGCCACATAATTTCCGCCTGCGTCGATTACCTCGTATTTTGCAAGGTCGAGCTTATCCGCGTCGGCTATTTCGGCGATTTTTTCGTCATAAACCAGCGCCTTGCCGCTGACAACCTCATCGGCAAGCACGATGCGGCCGTTTACTATACATTTCATAATATATCCGTACATCCTTTCAGTTGGCAATCGTACTTAAACGCACGAAGCCGCTTATACATAATTATACTCTTTTGTAAAATAAAATCAATAGTGACAGACTATATTTTTCCTTTTTTTCGCTTCTTTTTGCGTCACTTATTTTTACTTTTCGCTCTCACGGACGGCGCCCTCAAGCACGGCACCCTCACGGCCAATGAGAACCGTGGGAATTATCTTGCCGGTCAGATCGTTTTCGCTCTGTATCCGGCACTCGGCAAAATGCTCCGTATGACCGAAAAGCACGCCGCCTTCCTGCTTTTCGCACAGCACATACACGGGAGAGTGTGGGTCGGAATGGGCGGCGATATAGCTGTCCAGAATCTGTCCCTGCACCGCTTCCTGCTGTTTTGCAAGAAAAGCGGCTCTTCTTTTTCTTTCGGCTTCCGGGATTTTATCCGGCATATTTTCCGCCTCTGTTCCCTTTCTTTCGGAATAGGGGAAGATATGAAGGTGCATAAAGCGTGCCGAGGCACAAAACTGCGCGCTTTCAAGAAAGTCCTGTTCGGTTTCTCCGGGAAAGCCTGTTATAATATCCGCGCTGAAAGTGACATCGGGAATTCTTGAGCGCACAAGCTCCATATTTTCAAGCACCTTTTCGGCGGTATAGCGTCTGCGCATACGGTTGAGCGTTTTTGTACAGCCGGACTGTACGGACAGGTGAAAATGGGGCAGCAGGCTTTCAATGTCAGACACCTTATCCATAAATGCGGCGTTTACCGCAGACGGATCGAGGCTGCCCAGCGCTATGCGCCGTACTCCCTCCACCCGGCTTACATCCCGTATCAGATCTCCCAGTCCGTAGTGCCCCAGATCCCGTCCGTAGGACGCGGTCTCGATGCCGGTAAGGATTATTTCACTGCACCCTGCCGCGGCTATAACGCCCACTTCCCTCAGCACCTCCTGCGGCGCTTTTGAGCGGACTCTGCCCCGCGCTCGGGGAATTATGCAGTAGGCGCATTTATTCTCGCAACCGTCCTCTATTTTTACGAATGTTCTTACTCTTTTCGGGCAGCTGACGGTAAGGGAATCATAGCCCGCATCTGACAGCTCCGTTACTTTTTCGAGGTATTCCCCGCCTTCGGCTATGCGCAGGGCGATTTCGGCAATTTTGTCCTTATCGCCGTTGCCCACAACGCACGCAGCTCCCAGCTTTTCGGCGTCGTCGGGAGCCACCTGTGCAAAGCAGCCGGTTACAATAACCGCTCCCCCCTTGCTGTATGCTGCCGCACGCCGCACAAGCTGACGGCTTTTTCTGTCGCTTTCCGCCGTGACCGTGCAGGTGTTTACTACCGTTATATCGCATGGGGTGCCGAAAGGAACGATCTCAAAGCCGACGGCGCTGAGCCGCTCCGACAGCGCGTCTGATTCGTACTGGTTTACTCTGCACCCGAGAGTGTAAATTGACGCTTTCATCTTCCGTCCCCCGTTTCAGCGTTTTACATCAATGCAGTATACCACAATCAGGCGAAAATGTAAATACCGGGTTTAGCAAAGCGGGACATAACGAAAGGAACAGATAATATACGAGGCTCTGCCTCGCACCCCGACGATAAACGGGGCTCTGCCCCGTGCCCCGCTTAGTACCTTTTTTGAGAAAAAGGTACTAAGAACCCCAAAAAACTTTTGCCCTGATAAGGCAATATAGAAATCCCCCGCAGGGGTGCCGCGTGAGCGGCAGGCATATGAAGAAACGCAGGAGAAAGCGAGCTTTCTCCTGCGTTTCTTC
>JBJDYY010000154.1:0-13382 GCA_051867715.1 Candidatus Avispirillum sp. | reverse complement strand
GGAGAGATTCTAAAGAGAGGGGAGAAGATACATCGTCTCCCCTCTCTTTAGCCGGTCGGGGTGGCTCGGAGGGACTGCTGCCGGGACAGCAGTCCCTTCGAAAAATCCTTTCTTTACTTCTGTCAATTAACAATCAAATTTGAAATACCAAAAACACTATCTATTTCGTAAAACTTGCCTTCTGTGGGTAGCTTCAAATCTGCTATCGACACGCTCCCGAGCGTTGCTATATTTCTGTCACGAAACGAGCAGATTTAGGTTGACGGGACAAGCTCCCTACACTTAGTCGAATGTGTTATGCCCTTTCAACTCACCGCCTTGCAGTTGCCAACGTGTCGAGAGGAGAGAAGAGATTCTAAAGAGAGGAGAGGAGACCCATCTCCTTTCCTCTCTTTAGCCGGGCAGGGTGGCTCGGAGGGACTGCTGACGGGACAGCAGTCCCTTCGAAATCTCCTAACTTCATTTCTGTAAGCTAATAATCAAGTCTGAAATCTATACCCACACAAATTCCATACTGTTACAAAATTTGCATAGAGTAATTGTTAAAAATGACAGTCTAACGGTCAAACCGCACCTGATGATTGACAAAATATACAAATTATGATATAATCATTATGGAAATACTTTACAAACATATTGGTCGAAACAAGCATTCATAAAAATTCGGAAAGCGAATCAAATCTTTTTAATTTATCCTTTTTTGCTGTTAGTACAGAATATATGGATTTCAAAAACACGGAGGTAAATATGAGCGATCTCATTTCAAAATTTCAGGGGAATAAAAAGTTTCTGTCTCTGTATACAAACACCGATGAGACGGACAAATTTATTTTCGGGCAGATTTTAGCGGCAGATGAGGACTATGCCGCAATTCTGATGGTCTCGCCCCTTGGGCATTACGACGGTGTGCTTGTTAAACCGAGAGAGGACTTTTTCCGCATAGACGAGGATGACAAATATGTGGAGAAGATGAAAAAGCTTATTGATTTCAGCATATCCGAGGCTTTTGGCGCGGAAATATCCGGTGACGGTGTTCCGGTGCAGGCGTTAAATATAGCAAAAGCGAAAAAGAAAATCGTTTCCGTAGAACTGCTTCACAGCGGATATGACGATGTTTGCGGCTTTGTTGAAAGCTGCGACGGCAGCATTTGCACGGTTAAACGGGTGGATGCCGACGGCTGTGAGGACGGAAAGACATATATAAATATCTGCGATATAACACAAATTGCAATAGACTCCGAGGATGAACATAAGCTTCTGAAACTGTGGAACAAGAACAGGGAATAATCGCGTGAGAAGAAGAATCTTAATTATCACTGCGGCAATATTTTCGTTGCTGCTGATCCTGCTGCCGGCTTTCAGCGGGACAGTATCAGCTCTGAATACAGGGTTTTCAACAGAACAGATACCTGAGGAAAAGATAAGCAAATTTATTTCCAATGTCAATATTTCATCACTGACAGAAGAACCGGTCAGAACGGCAATTAAGTGTTTTGATGTAAATGGCGATGAAATGATAGCCATCGGTCAACAGGTTTTCGATGAAAAGACTGTTTGCGTTTATTCCAAGGACGGCGTGTTTCAGTACGGTTACACCTTCAATTGCGACGGTAATATCGGATTGGAATGGGACGGCAACAATATAAACATTTATTTTGTACGCGGATCTGTGATCGCTTCCGTAAATCCGAACGGCGAGATTTTGGAAGTTTTGTCAGTGCAGAATACTATTGAAAATAACTCATATGTAAATCATTTCTTTCATTCCACCGAAAGAAATGTCGGTGACACGAAGTATGCTGTCAGAAACAACATGGGCATATTGAATATATTTGCCGCATCTTATTCACAGCTTACCGTGACAAATTCAGACGGAAAAGAAGCAGTTTTGTACGATGTAAATTCAGAGCAATTTGTGAAAATACTGACATTGTTTATTCTTGCTGTTGTAACTGTAGTGATAGTATTAACGGTAATTATTCGGCAGTTTGTTAAGAAAAAACACGGTGTGAACAGCATGGAAAAGAGAAATTCTCCGGGAGAATAATTCATACTAATCGGGAAATGCGATATGGCTTTACTGCGTGAATGGTTTGAGTTGAAAAAAGAGAGGGCGTTTCCAAAAAAATTCCCTTATCAGGTTATAATTGCGGTAGCGGTTTTTGCTTTGCTGATGGCTGTATTCAACCTGCCGGAAAAGAATTACAGGATTTATGACGGAGCGATAAGCGAAGAGACGGGGACGGTATTTCTTTCCGCCCAGTACGGCGGTAAATCAGTGCTGTACATATATTCCGCTGAGGGTGAATGTATCGGTGAATATTGCTTTGTTGAAAAGCTTGCACGGAGCCAGTTCAACCGTGTATTCCGGGAAAACGGATATTTCTGGCTGTATTCTCAGGATCAGGGCGTTCTGTATAAACTTGACGATGCGGAAAAAGTCCAGAAAGCCGAAAAACTGGACAGGGAAACATGCGACTATTACGAGAGTCTTGACACTTGGGTCGGCTGGGAGAAAAACAAAAACATATACTCTGTTGAGATAAACGGTATTCTGTACGAGTATAACGATTCTGATTATTTTTCTTTGAAATTCAAAGGAGACGATAGAACATTTACGGTCAGAGATGCGGTTGAAACCCGACGACTGGTTTGGGATTCTTCTGTCCGGGATAATGACAGAGAGTTTGAAATGCTCACTTGTGAAAGCTGAATTTGGTTTGTCATTATTCAAAGGAGCTTATTTGAAATGAAAATCGAGAGTATTGACATAAAAAGCCAAGGATATGTTCACTGCCGCTCGCGTTTTTACACTTCACACGGCAATTTACCGTATAATATGAGCCGCAGCCTTTCCGTGGGCGCCAATATATTTAAGGGTGAAATTGACTCCGGTGAGTGGGAATTGAGCTATCTTTTGTCAATGTACTGCCACAGACCGCGGGATTTTGTGCTGACAGCACCGACTGAAGTCTACGTAAACGGCACGGAAACGACGCTTGAGAAACTGTCGCGCTATACCTGCTATATTGATGAATTGTATCCGCTGTTTTCCGGGCGCAGCACCATATGTAAACAGGTTGCCAAGGGTATACGGCACAGCGGCTTGAATTGTACGCCCGAGGACATAAAGAATCTGTTTTGCCTGGACGAGTTTCGCTTCACCCGCCCGTTTTCGGGTGCGGGGAATGAGGTGTACAGAGCTATGGCAGCAATAGGTTATTGCTACGGGAAGCAGGTTTTCTGCTTTCCGTGGATGAGCCGCCAAAAGCTTGAGGCAACTCATCTGCATATTCCGGTTTTAATTGATATACTGTCGGAGCTTAATATGATTATCGTATTCCCGCAGGGCGGGTAATGCATGATAAACAGGGCGGTCGTGAGACCGCCCTGTTTATTATCTGCGACTGAGACAGATTTACAATTCAGTCCTGCTTTCCGTTCTTCCCGCTCTTTTCATGCTTACCGCTTTTTGACGCGTCTATCTGACGGTACAGATCTGACAGGGCGTCCGACAGAGATCCCACCTCGTCAATAAGCCCGCATTCCACCGCTTCCCGGCCGTCTATAAGGGAGCCTGTGTCCGTTGCTATCTGATCGGTGCGCATAAGCATTTCCCGAAACTTTTCCTCGGTGACGGAGCTGTGGTCGGTGATGAATTTTATTATCCTGTCCTGCATCCGCTCAAAATAGTAGTAGGTCTGGGGAACGCCAAGCACCAGTCCGTTCATACGCACCGGGTGGATCGTCATGGTAGCGGAGGGCACTATAAAGGATTTTTTTGTGCATACCGCAAGTGGCACGCCTATGGAATGTCCTCCTCCCAGCACCAGGGAGGCTGTGGGCTTTTTCATGCCCGCCACCAGCTCCGCAAGGGCAAGTCCCGCTTCCACATCGCCGCCCATGGTGTTAAGCACCAAAAGCATTCCGTCCACCTGGTCAGACTGCTCCACGGATACAATAAGCGGTATAAGGTGTTCGTATTTCGTGGCTTTCTGCCCGTCTCCCAGACAGTAGTGACCCTCTATCTGTCCGATAACCGTCAGACAGTGGATTACATGGCCGTCCTCTCCCGCTACCACGCCGCCGCTTTTCAGTATAGTGTCAAGTTCTTCGTTTGACGCGTCCGGTACCGGAGACTCTGTTGTGTTTTCAGTATTGTCGCTCACAGAAATTCCTCCATTTTACGGTTTCCGCGCCGTTCTCCGTCGATTATTCGCTCGCACAGTCCCACCGCTTTCCTGTCGCAGCCCTCGGCACTGCGGCGCGCTTCTTCAAGCTTTTGGATGCCCATTTCGGAGCCTTTAATAAACATCTCGGCAATATGGGACGAGGTGGAGTCTATCATGGTGTTGACGGCAATTCCCGCTTTTGAAGCCAGCTTTTCGCCCATGCCCGGCTCCTTGGGCGTCCAGCCTCTTTCGTGCATCATAGCAGAAATCTGCTCCGAGTAGGAGCTGAACTGCTCAAGCCGCGCCGTCAGCTCGCTGAGCATAAACTTATCCTCCACCTTAGGTATAACGCCGACGATGTTTTCACAGCCCATTTTTACATTTTTGTACATTTCTTCAAGCAGAGTTTTGGTGGGGTCGTTTCCGTTTGTGTTTTTGTTCATGTTTGTTATCCCTTTCGTAAGATTTATATATCGTTTCGGTGACACGGGTCAGTATGCGTTTCTGGCGTATGACACGGGTCAGTACGCGTTTCTGCCGTATACCGCCGCGCAGCCAAGCTGAGCCTCTATTCTAAGAAGGCGGTTGTATTTCGCCACACGCTCGCTGCGGCAGGGGGCGCCGCATTTTATATACCCCGCGTTCATGCCCACCGCTATATCGGCAATGGTGGTGTCCTCGGTCTCTCCGCTGCGGTGGGAAACCACCGTTCTGATGCCGTTTTCCCGTGCAAGCCGCATTACCTCAAGAGTTTCGGAAAGAGTGCCTATCTGATTGGGCTTTATGAGTATGGCGTTGGCATATCCCTCTGCAATTCCGCGCTTCAGACGCTGTGTGTTTGTGACGAACAAATCGTCTCCCACAAGAGCGAGGCGTTGTCCGAGACGATCGGTCAGAAGCTTCCATCCCTCGGTGTCGTCCTGATCCATGCCGTCCTCAAGGGAGGCTATGGGGTATTTTTCGCAAAGGGACGCCCACATTTCGCAAAGCTCTCCGGCGTCGGCAACTTTGCCCGATTTGGGCATAATATATTTTCCCTCCGAGTACCATTCTCCCACCGCGGCGTCAAGGGCGATGGTGACGCGGTCTGTGTCGTACCCCGCGTATTCAATGGCTCGGATAAGATAATCCAGCGCCTCCTCCTCGCTTTCAAGGTCGGGAGCGTAGCCGCCCTCGTCTCCTACGCCTGTGCTTTTTTTGTCCGCCGACAGAAGCTTTCCCAAGGCGTGGTATATTTCGCTGCCCGCCCTCAGTGCCTCGGAAAAGCTGTCAAAGCCTTCGGGCATTATCATAAATTCCTGAATGTCCAGATTGTTTGAGGCGTGAGCGCCGCCGTTTATTACATTCATCATGGGTACCGGCATACGGCAGGCGTTAATCCCTCCTATATATCTGTATAGGGGCAGTCGCATTGCCTGAGTCGCCGCTTTGGCGGCGGCAAGGGATACCGCCAGCATCGCGTTTGCGCCGAGCTCCGATTTGTCGCGTTTGCCGTCAAGGCAGATAAGCTTTGTGTCAATATTATGCTGGCATAGCTGACAGCCTGCAAGAGCAGGAGAGATTATTGCGTTTATATTTTCCACCGCGCACAAAACGCCCCGTCCACCGTAGCGCTCCGTGTCTCCGTCGCGTATTTCCAGCGCCTCGTGCACACCTGTGGAGGCGCCTGAGGGAACGGCGGCAAAAGCGCCGCTGCCGTCCTCAAGCATTACCGCCGCTTCCACGGTGGGGTTGCCTCTCGAATCAAGTATTTCCTGCGCGCATATTTGTTTTATTTTCGGATACATTGCCATTTTCGGGCTCCTTTCGGCATAGATAGATATGCTGCCATTATTATCTGCCGAAAACCGCGGCTTATTCCGCATTTGTTTGTGAACCTGTCTTTCCGTAAGTCCTGCCGGCGGCAGCTCTGTTTTGCAAAAAAACGCAGGCGGCGCAAAAAAATCCGCCCTTTAAGTTGACAAAAATAATATCCGGCGTTATAATATAAAGTAAATAAAATCGGCGTGGTATGGCAATATTGCCGCCGCGTTGGAAAGAGAGCGGTATGGCAAACAGTATGACCGCCTTCGGCAGAGCGAGAAAGCTGAGCGCCGACGGCTCAAAGGATATAACCGCGGAGATCAAAAGCGTAAACTCCAGATACCTTGACTGCACTGTAAAGGTGCCGCGTATTTATTCCTTTTTGGAGGAAAAAATAAAGGCATACCTTACGGAAAAGGGAATTACCCGCGGAAAAGTTGAGGTTTACATCGGCGTTGACGTGCTGGAGCAGAGGGGCATTGAGTGCGCTCTGGACAGCGCGGCTGCAGCCTCCTATATCGAAGCGCTTCACCGTTTGCGCGACGAATTCGGACTTCGGGACGATATAAGCGTAATGAGAGTTGCCCAGAACAGGGAGCTGTTCACGGTGAAAAAGCCCGACGACGATGATATGCGCGACTGGGAGGATGTAAAGGGCGCCCTTGACGGCGCGATTGACTGCTTCCTTGAGCGCAGAGCTGCGGAGGGGCAGCGGCTAATAGCCGATGTTTCCAAAAAGATTGAGGGCATACGGGTTCTGTGCTCAAAGATAAAGGAGCTTTCGGAGGCCGATATACAGGGTTACAGCGCAAAGCTTTGCGAGCGCATTAAAAAGTTCCTTTCCGACTTTGACATTGAGACCGGCGAGCAGCGTATACTTACGGAAGCGGCAATATACGCGGACAAGGCGGCAATAGACGAGGAGCTTGTGCGGCTGGACAGCCATTTTGCTTCGTTCTATGAGATCACTGCCTCTCCGGAGCCCTGCGGCAGAAAGCTTGATTTTCTTTTGCAGGAGATGAACCGCGAGACCAACACCATCGGCTCAAAGGCGGGCAACGCGGAAATCGCCCATCTGGTGGTGGACATAAAAGCAGAGCTTGAAAAAATACGAGAGCAGATACAAAATATTGAGTAAAGGCGGCCAAAGGCTTGAAATTTATAAATGTAGGCTTTAACAATATGGTTGCTGCCGAACGCATCGTCGCTCTTATTGGACCTGAAAGCGCTCCTGCCAAAAGACTTATTCAGGACGCCAAGGACACGGGCAGAGCCATTGACTGCACCAGCGGCAGGCGTACCCGCGGCGTGATAATTACGGACAGCGATCACATAATTCTGTCGGCTATACAGGCTGAGACCATTGCCGCAAGGATTGCGGGAGAGGCCGGAGGTGACGCCGATGAGTAAAGGCGTGCTTATTGTAATATCGGGTCCCTCGGGAGGGGGAAAGGGCACAGTTGTGCGTCGTGTGCGCGAGATGCTTCCCGACATAGGCTTTTCCGTTTCCGCCACTACCCGCGCACCCCGCGAGGGAGAGACGGACGGCGTCGATTACCGTTTTATCGGCAAGGATCGTTTTTGCGAGATGATAGAAAACGGCGAGATGCTGGAGCATACCGTGTACTGCGGAAATTATTACGGCACTCCGCGCTCCGAGGTTGAAAAGGTTATAGGCAGCGGACGCGATATTATCCTTGAAATTGAGGTGGACGGCGCCTCGCAGATTAAAAAGAAATTTCCGGACGCCGTGACTCTTATGCTTATTCCGCCCACGCTTTCCGAGCTTGAAAAGCGGCTGCGCGGCAGGGGGTCGGAAACGGAGGATACCGTGGCTTCAAGACTCGCGCGTGCGGCGGAGGAAATAAAGCTTGCGGATATTTACGACTATGTGGTGGTAAATGAATGCGACGATATTGACGGCAGCGCATCCGTAATATGCAGTATCCTTACGGCGGAGCATCACAGAAGCGGCCGTATGAAAAACGAAATAAATAATTTTACAGATAATCATTAAGAGAAACGGGGAGAAAGATTATGAGCATGATAAGCCCTTCCATTACGCAGCTTACAAAAGGTAAATTCAACAGATATACTCTTTGCCTTGCCACTGCCAAGTGCGCAAGACAGATAACCGACGAGTATGTAAAGCAGAGAGAAATTGCGGAAAGACGCATAGCCAACAAGGAGACGGACAAGAGCCTGTCCTCCATGATAAGCCGCGAATACCGCGACGAAAAGGCTGTGAAGGTTGCCATAAATAAGCTTTACAACCGCGATTTCGTTATTGTCGGACTTACCGATACCGACGGCGCCGATGAAAATGCGGCGGAAAACGCCGATGAGAGCGAAAACAGGGAGTAATTAAGACCAGTACTGCCGCCGGACTTACCGACGGCAGTCTTTGTCAGGAGCGTAAGGCGCGCTCCCGGAAAACGGACGGCGAGGAAAAGGTATGACTGAGGATTGCAGCGAAAAAAAGCTGTACGCTCTGGTGCGCATTATTGATGTGCCCCTGCACGCGGACAAGCCATACATTTATTATGTCCCGGCGGAGCTTGAGGATAAGGTTTCCGTTGGGACCCTTGTCAGCGTGCCTTTCGGAAAGGGCAACAGAAAAACCGCCGCCGTTGTCACCGACTTAGTCGGGGAATGTGAATATCCGCAGGTAAAGCCTGTGTCGGAAGCTTCTGCCGATGCGGGACTTCTGGACGCTCAGGCAATGGAGCTTTGCCGCTTCCTTTGCTCGTACACCCTGTGTACCTTCGGCGAGGCTGTGAGGGCGGTGGTGCCCTCCGCCGCAATGTCAAAGCTTGACGAATACTACGAGGCGGTTGAAACGGATAAGCCCGCCGAAAAGCAGTTAAGCGAAAAAGCGGCGATTTTTTATACCTATATTAAGGCGCGGGGAAGCGTGTCCGCCAAAAGGCTTTCGGCAAAATTCGGAGACGAAAGCGCTGTTCTTGCCGCTTCGCTTATAAAGCTGGGGCTTTTGCGCCGTGACGCCCGCGTTAAAGAGGCGACGAATAACAGAAGCATAACATATGTGAGCATTCCCACGGGCGGCGAGGCGGCCGCACGGGAATTCGAAAATAAGCTGCGCTCTCCCCTTCAGGCGCAGATACTGGCAATTCTCCGTGTCTGCGGCAGAATGACTTCGGACGAGCTTTACGGCAGACTGGGGAAAAAAGCGGCGGCACAGCTTTCAAGCCTTGAAAAAAAAGGGCTTGTGAGCCTTGAAAAAACAGAAACATACCGAAATCCCTACCTTGACGAAAACGGCGCGCAGGGCGAAAAAACGCAGGAAAATGAACTCAGCGCCGAGCAGGAAAAGGCTTACAGCAGACTTTGCAAACTGTATTCCGGCGGAAAGGCCGCAGCGGCGCTTTTGCACGGAGTTACGGGCAGCGGAAAGACGCGGGTCATAAAAGCCATGATAGACCGGGTGATTTCCGACGGACGCGGCGTTATTATGCTGGTGCCGGAAATATCCCTGACACCCCAGACCGTCAGCTATTTCTGCGGCTGCTACGGACAGCGGGTGGCGGTCATACATTCAAGCCTTTCGCAAGGGGAGCGCTACGATGCGTGGAAGCGCATCAGGCGCGGCGAGGCGGATGTGGTCATCGGTACAAGAAGCGCAATTTTTGCACCTGTCAAAAATCTCGGAATGATAGTTATAGACGAGGAGCAGGAGCATACCTATAAATCGGATACCGACCCGAAATATCTTGCTCACGATGTGGCAAGGTTTCGGTGCGGCAAGTGCGACGCGTTTATGCTTCTGTCAAGCGCGACGCCCTCCCTCGGTTCTTACTGGAAAGCAAAGCAGGGCATATATACCCTTGTAGAGCTTAATGAGCGCTACGGCGGTGCAAAGCTGCCTGAGGTGGTTATCAGCGATATGCGCAGCGAGACGGCGGCGGGAAACACCGCGCCCATAGGAAGCGTCCTTGCGGGAGAAATTAAAAGAGTGTACTCCGAGGGACGGCAATCCATTATATTTTTGAACAGGCGCGGGTACAGCAGTACCGTGTCCTGCCGTATATGCGGGGAAGCAATAAAGTGTCCCCATTGCTCCGTCTCACTTACTTACCATACAAGACAGCCGCTGGGCGACGGCGGCACCGACGCTGCACAGTATCAGTCCGTGCGCCGAAGTCGCGGCGTACTTGCCTGCCATTATTGCGGATACAGGACGGCGGTTCCTGCTGCCTGCCCCTCCTGCGGAGCCGAGCATTTCAAATATATGGGATGCGGCACTCAGCAGGCGGAGGAAGAGCTTGCAAAAGTCGTGCCGGAGGCGAAAATTCTGCGTATGGACATGGACACAACGCAGACGAAAAACTCCCACGGCGAAATTCTCAGACGCTTCAGAGAGCGCGAGGGTGATATACTGCTCGGCACTCAGATGGTAACAAAAGGTCACGATTTTCCCGCCGTTACTCTTGTGGGAGTGATGAACGCCGACCAAAGCCTTTACCTTGACGACTACCGGGCGGAGGAAAAAACCTTTTCCATGCTGACGCAGGTAATCGGCAGGGCGGGCAGAGGCGCGGACGCGGGAATTGCCGTAATACAGACGGCAAACCCCGATTCCGAGGTCATACGCCTTGCAGCGGCGCAGGACTACAAAAGCTTTTACGAAAAGGCCATAAAGCTGAGACGGGCTCTCGTTTTTCCGCCTTTCTGCGATTTGGCGGTAATAACCCTGTCCGGCACGGATGAGGCTCTTCTGTCCTCTACGGCGGTAAGGCTGTCGGAGCGCACCAAGGAGCTTTTGGGGGGCGAATTCAGCGATGTGAGCGCCGTGCTTTTCGGCCCGTTTGAGGCTCCGGTGTATAAAATTCAGAACACATGCCGTATGCGGCTTGTTATAAAATGCAGACTTAACAAACGGACGCGCAGCTTTATCCATAATGTTCTGTGCGAGTTCGGCAAGGCGGCAAAGGGAATTACCATATCCGCCGATTTTAACCCGTCAACTTTGTAAATCATAAAAGGCGTTTGTCAAAAACAACCCGTCCGGCATATACTGCAAGACGCGGATATACCGCGGAGAAGTATAGATTAGGACAGAAAAGACAGATAAGTATAAAAGAAAGGAGCTATTTCAAAGTGGCAATAAGAAATATAGTTAAAGAGGGCGACCCCGTGCTTCGGGGAAAGTGCCGTGAGGTAACGGAGATAACCCCCAGAATTATTACCTTGCTTGACGATATGAGAGATACTCTGCACGCGGCGGACGGATGCGGACTTGCCGCGCCTCAGGTGGGCATAAAGCGCCGCATTGCTATCGTAGAGGTAGAAGACGGAGACCTTATTGAGCTGATAAATCCGGTGATAATCGCCAAAGACGGACGGCAGAGAGAAGTAGAGGGCTGTCTCTCCCTGCCGGGTAAATGGGGCTATACGGAGCGCCCCATGACGGTCACTGTCAGGGCTTGCGACAGAAACGGTCAGGAATTTACCGTGACGGGCTCGGGCCTGAAAGCCAGAGCTTTGTGCCATGAGATAGACCATCTGGACGGTGTGCTGTTTACCGATGTGGCGGTGAAAATGGTGGATCCCTCCGATATTGAAGACTGAGCGCCGGGGAGGCTGTCATATGTTGAAGGTATTATTTATGGGCACTCCGGATTTTGCGGCTGAGTGTCTTAAGGCAATTGCCGAAAACGGCTGGAATGTGGTGGGAGCCGTTACCCAGCCGGACAGACCCAGCGGTAGAGGCTACCGGCTCATTCCCTGCGCGGTAAAGAAATACGCCGAGGAAAACAAAATTCCCGTGTTTCAGCCGGAAACTCTGCGGGACGGCGCTTTTGAAAAAACACTTGAAGAGCTTTCCCCCGATGTTATTGTTGTGGCGGCTTACGGTAAAATACTGCCGTCCTATATTATAAACTACCCGAAATACGGCTGTATCAACGCCCACGGCTCTCTGCTTCCCAAATACAGGGGAGCCGCGCCCATTCAGCGCGCAATTATGGAGGGCGAGAGGGAAACGGGCATTACCGTAATGTATATGGACGAGGGACTTGACACGGGAGATATGATCCTTACGGAAAAGACTCCCATAACAGAGGACGACGATTTTGAAATGCTGCACGACAGGCTTGCAAATATTGCAGGAGGGGCTCTTTGCAGGGCGCTGAGCCTTCTGGAAAAGGGAGAAGCACAGCGCGTGCCGCAGGATTCAAGTCTTGCCACCTACGCGGCGAAAATCGGCAAGGAGGACTGTATCCTTGACTTTTCCCTTGACAGAGACAGCCTGCTGAATATAATCCGAGGTCTGTCGCCCTTTCCTTTGGCGCAGACCCGCACACCCGACGCACGGCTTTTGAAAATAATATCCGCCAAAGCCGCACCGGGAAGCTCAGAGGCTGCTCCGGGCACTGTTTGCGCTCTGCATCCCGACGGTTTTGACGTAGTGTGCGGCGGCGGCAAAAAAATCAGAGTTACCGCCGTGCTTCCCGAGGGAAAGGGAAGAATGAGCGCCGCAGATTTTGTCCGCGGCAGACGCCTTGAAACGGGAGACATTCTGAAATGGGAGAAATAAACCCTGCAAGAGAGGCGGCATTCGCCTCTCTTCTTAAAATGAAATGCGGAAAGTATTCAAACCTTGAGGTAAACTCCACATTGAACCGCAGGTCTCTTTCCGATGAGGACAAAAGGCTTTATACGGCGCTGACCTACGGAACTCTTGAGCGGCTCATTACCCTTGATTATATAATTTCTAAGTATTCAAAAATTCCGCCGGAAAGGCTTGACGACCAAACTCTGTGCGCCCTGAGGCTGGGACTGTATCAGCTTTGTTTTATGGATCGCATACCGGATCACGCGGCGGTGTCCGAGGCGGTAAGCCTTGCGGGAAGGCGCTCCGGAGGATATGTGAACGCGGTACTTCGCGCCTTTATCAGGGACGGCAAAAATATGCGCTTGCCTGAAAAAGAGGATAAAGGCGGCAAATCCGGAAGTGCGGAGAGGGGCGAGCGTGCCCTTGAAAGGCTGAGCGTGTGCTACTCTGTGCCCGCAGCGCTTTGCGGGATGTTTGTATCGTGGTACGGCGAAAAGGAAACAGAGGATATATTTCGGGCATTTTTACGGGGAGAGCGCGTATGCGTTCATGTAAACACCCTGAAAATCAGCGTGTCCGACGCCGCCGAAAAGCTGGGCGGTACCGTTTCTTCTCTTTGCCCCGATACTGTGGTGCTGAATGGCTTTGACGGAGTAGCACGGGGTATTGAGCGGGGCGACTGGTTCGTTCAGGACGAGGCAAGCGCCGTGTGCGCCGCGGCGTTGGGTGCGCTTCCCGGAGATACGGCTGTAGACTGCTGTGCCGCGCCCGGAGGAAAAAGCTTTGCTGTGGCTCTTTCCATGAAAAATCAGGGGACGCTTTACTCTTTTGAT
>JBJDYY010000153.1:0-13386 GCA_051867715.1 Candidatus Avispirillum sp. | reverse complement strand
CTCCATAATATACAGTATAATAAAAATGAACACTAAAAGTCTACATACAATAAGTTTCTGCACATAATCATAATGTAAAAGGGTGGTGATAAAATGAGTCGAAACAAAGCTCCATCAGACAACACAGTAAGAATTTTGTGTGGAAAAGCTGCAGGAATGTGCGAATTTGAAGGCTGTAATAAAAGACTATTTTACGATAATGTAACATTAGCTGAATTTAATAACGCCTTTGTTGCTCATATTGTGGCTTCAAGTGCTAATGGGCCTCGTGGAAACAAAGTTTTATCTCCACAGTTATCTGACAAATTAGAAAATTTAATGTTAATGTGCGCCGATCATCATAAATTAATAGACACCAATGTTGAAGAATACCCTGTTGAAAAATTGAAAGCAATGAAAGCGGCGCATGAAGAAAAGATAGAAAAAATTTGCGCTTTATTTAATGTCCCCAAAACCGAAATAGTTAGGTTTTCTTCACCAATAAAAGGTACTCAAGCAGTTAACATAGATTATAATTTGGCAGCTAAAGCGGTGCTGCCTAATAAGCATCCAGCTTCTTCGTATGGCATTTTTATACCAATTTATTCTTCGTTTGATTATAAATCAAATGAGTATTGGATAGATTGCGTTAATCAACTTAAAGTTCAGTTTCAAAATGCACTATTTAATCCATATATTCAACTACACAAATCTGATTTTTCGATATTTCCGATTGCTCCGATACCATTAGTAATCAAATTAGGAGAATTGATTGGTGATAAACTTCCTTGCGATATTTATCAAAAAACACGTTTTCCAGACACATGGGAATGGCAATCACACGAACTTACAAATAAATTCATTGTGGAAGTTTTGAAAACTGATACATCTAATGGTGTTATTGCACTCAATATCTCTTTAACGAATGATGTGAATAACGACCGTATTTTTAGTGTGGGAGAGTATGAGGCTATATATAAAATTAAAGCAGATACAACAGGTGTTGATTGTATCAAAAGTGTTGAAGATCTAAGCGAGTTTTGGCACGTATATCAAAATGTTCTTGACGCAATTCTAAATAATCACGGTTTGCAGAGTCAAGTTCATTTATACCCAGCTATGCCCGTATCAGCTGCTTTCGAAATCGGACGAAGATATATGAGCAACACATATCCAAAAATAAGCATTTTTGATGAATGTGACGGATTTTTTGAAACACTTATTTTGGGAGGTTAAATTATGACTGAAAAAGAAAAAATATTAGACAATTATCTATTGAGAATAGCTTCAAATTTAGATATATCCGAAACCATGAGAGAAAAAGCGGAAAGAAGCTATCGTGCGGTCGGTCAATGGTTAGGTGATTGCGATGTGAATTCGGATGTTAAAATAATGCCACAAGGATCCTTTTATTTAGGTACTGTTATTCGTCCGGTGTCTGATGCAGATGAATATGATATTGATTTGGTTTGCTTATTGAAAAATGCTATGGGAAAAAGCGAGGCAGAGATCAAGAAAGTTGTCGGTGATAGGTTGCGTGAACACAAAACATATTCTTCCATGCTCGAACCCGAGGGAAAGCGTTGTTGGACTCTTTGCTATGAAGAATTTCATATGGATATACTTCCATGTGTTCCTAACAATCGTTACTATATTGAACCTTACTTAACAGAAATCAAACTCACTCACAAACTCGATAATGGTAGTTACATTCCCAAATACAGTAATCCATATAAATACCACGAGTGGTTTGAAGAAAGAATGCGTGTGAGACTTGATGAGGTCAAGAAAGATTTTTCGGTTAGAAATCAAGTCGAAATTAGCAAGGTTCCGCTATATAAGGTAAAAACGCCTTTGCAGAGAGCAATCCAATTGTTAAAACGTCATAGGGATATTATGTACGATGCCTTGCCAGAGGCTCGAAGGGATAATGCTCCCATTTCCATTATTATCACTACGTTGGCTGCCCACGCATATAACAATGAAGCTAACATCTATGAAGCACTTTGCAATATTGTTGAAAATATGTCCAAGTACATTAAAAAATCAGGGGATACTTACATTATTGAAAATCCTGTAATGCCCGAAGAAAACTTTGCCGATAAATGGAATGAAAAACCTGAGAAAGCACAGGAATTTTTCAGATGGTTAGAATCTGCAAAGAGAACTATTTTAACTGCTCCTATAAATGCGCAAGGACTTCATAAAGTGTCGGAAGCGCTTGAGTTTTGTTTCGGTCGTAATATCGTTAGGCGGTCTCTTATTGACGATGGGAATGATACCAAAATTGCTCGTGAAAACAAAACGCTGTATGTAGACGGGTTAACCGGCGGATTGAAAACAACGCCATCTCAAACTACGAAAAAAGTAGGGGGACACACTTTCTTTGGCAAGTAAAGGACAGTATTACAAAAGTTCACCGGTATCTTTGATACAACAAAAGGTCGCACTATCTTTGGCATACAATGGGGCAAGCTGTAGCATTGACAAGAAGAAACAACAATTGTTTTGGTCTGGCAGAATAAGACCTACTGCTCTTTCCAAAGAATACACAGTCATATTAGTATATCATCCCGGTAAGAGTCCAAGGGTTTGGGTAGTAGGCGATGAACTGGAAAAGTTGGATGACATCAATTTTCCACATAAGTTTGAGGTGGATGCTGAAAATAGAATGGTGCGAATTTGTCTGTATAGATACTCAGAATTCAATTCATCCAAATTATTAGCCAATACTATTATTCCATGGACAGTAGAATGGCTGTATTATTATGAACTTTGGCTTGCAACAGGAGAATGGTTGGGCGGTGGCGAACATCCCGATGTCGGTCAACTCAAAATAGAAGATGAAGAAAACCATGCGAAGTAACATAGTGTTTTTCTTACACAAAATTCTGTATGATTTATTCATCATTACTGACAACAAAATGACAACAGGAATTATGATACACCGTAATTCTTGAATAATCTGAATAATCCCGATAACCTGTGCTATATGACATATACAAAATCGTTTAAGTTACGGTTTGAGGGAGCGAGAGTGAATAACGCAATAGAGCGCTTTGATAATTCATACAAAGCAAAACAAAGCATACAGATACAATCAATGCAATAATTCCGAAAACAAGTGACAAAACGGAAGGAGCCATACCTGCACTTCTGCGCTCAGGCTGCGACCGGGCATATGACACATTCTGCGCGCAAGGCTCGCTCTCATAAGTGCGAGTCGCAGGGGACTGAGGCTGCGCCTGCTGCGAGTCCGGTGTTACAATAGCTGCACCGCATTTCGGGCAATACTTAATCCCCTCAGGCACAGATACACCGCAGTTTGAGCAATACATAATCAACTACCTCTTTATTAGCGCAGTATCAGATATACTATATCTTATTTGTCTATAAAGACTGCTTTGCCGACATAAATAATCCCGAAAAGCTATATAAATCAATAAACGTAGCTAATGGAACTGGGGATCAAGTAAATCATAAAATATGACAGCAATACCAGCCCGAGACCGATGGCGGATATAACTATTCCCTTTACACACTTAGCCTTAATGCTCTTTACAAGTCCTACAATTCCCAGAGGAATAGCGGCTATGCCGAACAAAACAGAGAAAACAATGCATGCCGCAGCGGAATCAATATAACCGAGGGATACTGCTATCAGCATAAAAAAGAACGCTATGGAACCGAATACAAGCGACAAAATGGGAGGAGCCATACTTACGCTCTGCTGCTGAGGCTGCTGGGTATAGTATATATTCTGTACTCTCGGCTCGCTCTGATATGCGGGAGCTGAAGGTTGCTGATAGGCAGGTTGCACGGGAGGCTGATACTGCGGCTGCCGATAATCGGGGGCGGCAGACGGCTGATACTGAGGCTCCTGCTGATATACACCCGCATTCTCAGTATTTTGAGGTGCGCCGTCAACGCTCTGCTGCGCTGCAAAGGGCTCCGCTGTATACTGCTCGTTATTTGCAGGCTCCTGAGGTTGCGGGGCGGCGGTGACTGCAATACTCGCTCCGCATTTGGGGCAAAAATTAGTTCCTTCAGGTACGGCTGTGCCGCAGTTGGTACAATACATTTTTTCTACCTCTTTCATATTTCTGAATCTATTATACATCATATTTTTTCGTTGTCAATATAAACCTTTTTTGACTGTATGTCTTTCTTTTTTGACTGTTTTCTTGCAACCGACGCAGCTATGTGATAAAATGAGTTAATAAAGTTTTATCGGGGGTGTACATATGGAGCGGAAAACCGCGTTAATTATGTCTCTCATATGCGCGGCTTTTACTGCAGGCGCCGTTTTTCTGCGTCCTTCGGGTCCTTGGACTGCAATGCTCGCTTTGTGCGCAGCAGTTTCTTTTCCTCCCGTATATATTCTTGCGAAAAGGCTTGGTATATCTCACGGTACGTGGCAGCATTTTCTGTTTTCCGCCGTGGTACTGCTGTGCGCACTCATTTTCTTTTTCTTCAGGAACGGCATAATCTCCCATATATACAAAGCGCAGGGAGAAGCGGCTTCCGATACATACGCACGGCATGAAGTGACGGAATACGACGAGGATACAACCGCCGGTAATGAAAAAGTATCCGAATGCGTATATATTACAAAGACCGGAACGAAGTATCACACCTCCCCTGAGTGCGCAGGAAGTTCAGCCACGCAGACAACACTTGCCAAAGCCGTTGAGCAGGGCTACGTTCCGTGCAAAAAATGCGCCGCTGACTGACTTATGACTTGACATGTGCTGTATATGCTGATATAATATAAAAAACTGAGGGAGTAGCAAGCGCTTCCCTGCGCAGCAAGTCAACATGCTGACCGTCTTCGGTCTGGCTTGCTTTAATTTGCGAGACTCATGTATACCGCGATATACATGGTCTTATTATATGTTTTTAACCGTGTATACCGTACACGGTTAATTTTTTGACTTCGGAGTAATTTCTATGGAACTTGATCTGTTATTTTTCCTGAACAGCGCACTTTTGGGCGTGGCTCTCGCCATGGACGCTTTTTCCGTCTCCCTTGCAAACGGACTCAGCGAAACAAATATGAAAAGGCGCCGTATGTGCGCCATTGCGGGCGTTTACGCCGCTTTTCAGGCCGCTATGCCGCTTATGGGATGGGTGTGCGTCCATACGGTTGTAAACGCTTTCAAATCCTTTGAAAGGCTGATACCTTGGATTGCTCTCACTCTTCTTTCATATATCGGTATCAAAATGATACTGGACGGTGTAAGGCACAAGGACGGCGGTGAGAAACCGCGCAAACTGACAGTTACGGTGCTTTTACTTCAGGGACTTGCCACTTCAATCGACGCTTTGTCCGTAGGCTTTGCCATACCGGACTACGGCTTTTTGAAAGCAGTAATTTATGTGCTGATAATTGCCGCCGTCACTTTTGTCATATGTATGGCTGGGCTTGCCATAGGCAAGAAATTCGGCACCTTCCTCTCAAACAAAGCGGAAATACTTGGCGGCGTCATACTGCTCGGTATCGGCATAGAAATATTCCTGACGGGAATACTGAAATAAAAAATCTGCGCGGCGTATGCTGCGCTTTTTTGTTTGAAATACACGGGGATATATTGACTTATACAAATCATATGATATAATATTGACTATGCGGTCAATATTTGGAGGGGACAGATAATTTATGAAACAAACCGAAAAAACGGAACTCACCGTATCAAAAATCATTGACGCCGCAACTAAGGAATTCGGCGAAAAAGGATATGCAAAAGGCACCGTAAACGGCATATGCAAAAGCGGAATAAACAAAGGGCTCGTCTATCACAATTTCAAAGACAGAGACGAAATATATCTTGCCTGCCTGCGCCGCTGCTGCAATACTTTCGTGTCCCTTGCCGAAGAAAGCGGAGCAGATACGGACATACTAAAATATATGAAATTTCGCCTATCGTTTCATAAGGAGAATCCCTGCGAAGCTCATGTTCTTTTTGAAGCGGTACTGCAGCCGGACAAAAAACTTAATAACCGCACAAGCGACATTCTTTGTCCTTTCAGAGAGCTTAACGAAAAAGTCTATCTGTCGGCTATCAGTTCTCTGCACCTGAGAAACGGAGTCACCGAGGAAGACGCTCTTGAGTATTTCCGACTGATGCAGCACATGTTTAACGGATATTACAGCAAAAACAATACCGGGCAAATGACTCTTGATGAGCAGATAGAAAGCCATGAGTCCCATCTTCCGAAGCTTTTGGATTTTCTGCTTTACGGAATTGCCCAGGAGGTTGAATAATGCTTGTTTTAAGATGGTTGGGCGTACTGGTAATAGCTGCCGCCGCAGGATGGCTTGTATCAAAAATCAAACTTCCGTCCATACTGGGATGGCTTATAGTAGGAATGTTCTTCGGACCTCACGCCTTGGGTCTTATGCCGCAGGCAGTGCTTGACGCCGCGTGGTACAAGACCGTTATAATGTGGATGCAATGCGCATTCGGAATAATGCTGGGCACGGAGCTTGTTTGGAAAAAGATAAAGAACTCCGGAAAAGCTCTGATAGTCACCACGCTTTCCCAATCCCTCGGAACGTTCTGCCTTGTAACTGCGGTTTTCGCAATAGTTTTTGCCGTCACGGATGTACCGATCTTTCTGGCGTTTATATTCGGCGGAATTGCCCTTGCCACCGCTCCCGCGCCTGCACTTTCAATTGTCAGCGAATTTCACGCTCAGGGTCCCGTTACGGATACGCTTCTTCCCATGGCAGTCCTTGACGATGTAGTTGGCATAGTCGTATTTTTTACTGTTAATTCCATAGTAGCAGGCTTCGTTTCGGGCGGATCGGTACCTCTTTATATGATTCCCGTAATGATAGCTGCACCTGTGCTTATAGGAACAGTTACGGGACTTCCCGCAGGCTTTCTGCTTAAAAAGCTGAAAGGACGGGCGGCAACCCTTGCCGTACTGCTTGCGGGAATAACACTTACAGCAGGTATAGGCTGGATTATAAACACAAAACTTCTTTCCGGAATCACTCTGAATTATATGCTTATGGGCGTTTCCTTTTCCGCTGTATTCACTAATATGACAGACAGTGAACGGCTAGAGGAGATCACTTCCCTGTTCCATCCCATACTTGCCGTAAGCCTTCTTGCCGTAATTGTAGATCTCGGCGCTCCGCTGAATTATCATCTTATACTGGGCGCGGGACTTTACACTTTCATATATATTGCCGCAAGAGGTGCGGGAAAGTATTTCGGCGCCCGTATCGGCGCAAAAGCCACAAAAATGGCACCGACCGTGCAGAAATATCTGGGACTTACTCTGCTGCCTCATTCGGGCGTTTCTCTGGTTTTTACGGGAATTGCCTGTACTTCGCTTGCGGCGATGCCGGAGCTTGCGGGGATAGTTCAGGGTACAATTGCCGCTGCGGCGGTAATCAATGAAATAATTGCCGTTATTGCTTCGAAACTGGGCTTTAAGCTGGCCGGAGAAATCAAAAAATAAACACTTCTCCGTATATTCGACGCAAAAAAAGGTATGCTCAAGCATACCTTTTTTCATGCTTATACAGCTCTCTTTTTTGAGCCTTTTGTAAAGACAAGTCCGTCGGCGCCGAAAGCGTCGGACTTCCATATAACTCCCTGCGGGCAGGCGTCAAAACACATACCGCAGCCGCTGCACTTTGTATAGTCAATGGCGGCAAGCCGTGACTGCTTAAGAATAACAGCGTCTTCGGGGCAAACCCGGGCGCATATTCCGCATCCTGTACATCCGCTTTGGCATCCTTCGGCTGAGCGCGCACCGCTTTCGCGGGACATACAGCCTACCCAGTTATATGTATCGTACGGGATAAGCTCGATTATGTGTTTGGGGCAGGCAGAAACACAAAGTCCGCAGCCGTTACAGGCGGTATAGTCAACAACTGCTGTTCCGTCTTTTATACTAATTGCTTCAAAAGGGCAGACAGAAACGCAGCTTCCCAGACCCACGCAGGCGAATTTACACAGCTTGTCTCCGCCGCCCAGCTTTGCGGCGGCGAGACAGTCCTCTGCACCGCTGTCATAAATATATTTCTTTCTCACGGTGCTGTCGGTGCCTGAACACATCACCTGTGCTCTCATACGGGTACGCACCTGATCCTCCCCGCCCAGCACCACGGCAATAGCCTGCGCTGCGGATGCGCCGCCTACAAGGCAGGCGCTGACCGGCGCATTTCCGCGGGCAATGGCAAGCGCCGTATCAGAACAGCAGGAGTAGCCGCATACGCCGCAGTTTTCGCCGGGCAGGCAATCAAGAATTTTTTCCCTTTTCAGTTCATCCTGCACATTCTCGCTTCTTGCACTTTCCGTCTGAAATACGGCCGCCGCAAGCCCTGCTATAAGGGCAATAGCGGAAATCAGAATAATTCCGAATACCATATGCCACCTCCTCAGAAGCTGAGCCCGAAGAAGCCGGAAAACGCCATAGCAGCAAAACAGGCGCTGAGAAGCAGTATGGGCAGTCCTCTGAAGCATTTAGGCGGGTCGGACAGGGCAAGCCTCTCTCTTACGGAGCTGAATACCAAAAGCGCAAGAGTAAAGCCTATACCCGCGCCCAGAAAATACAGCATGGACATACCGTAGGAAATGCCGTTCTCGATACATATCATAACGGAACCCAGCACCACGCAGTTTGTGGTAATCATGGGCATATTCCCCGTATAGAAGCTGTGAAACTTTTCGGAAAGCGTGCGTGACAGAAGATTCATTCCGCAAACAACTGCGGAGATAATAAGCACGCTGACAAAGGTCGCCATAAATGTTATATGCAGCTTTGTCAAAACAAGCTCATATACGGCAAGGGAAAGCGCTCCCGACAGCACCGTGACCGCGGTAACAGTAGCACCGTAAGCCGCCGCCTTTGAGGTCTTTTCAGAGGTTGCGAAAAACGACTCAATTCCGAACAGACGGCTGAGCAGCAGGTTGTCGGCAAGAAGTGCGCCGAACAGAATAAGTAATGCTTCCATTATAGCGCCTCCTTATACGGACTCCGACTCTTTGTCGGAGCGTGAATTTCTTTTAGCTTTTATAAATTTCGCAAGTGCTGCCGCAAGGGACGCCATAAGCAGCACCCCGGCCGTGCTCTGCAAAAACGGAAGCGGCGCGCTTGAAAATACGGTAAACCCGCCTTCCCCGTTTGTAAGTGTAAACAGGCGGCCTGCGCCGAAAAGCTCGCGCACAAAGCCCGCAGCTACCATTATCAGCGTAAACTCTCCGCCGCAAATAAGCGCGTCGGTAAGAGACGCCCCCACTCCGTTTTCGGCGGCACAGCACTCAATGCGCATCAAAACGATACAGCTTACCGCAAGTATGGGAAGATATACGCCCAGAGCGGCTGCCGCCGACGGGAACCACATTTTCAGAAGTATTTCCGCAAGAGACGCCGAAAAAGCAGTGATTGCAAGATATACAAGATTTCTGAGGTTTACGGGAATTACCTTGCGAAGGAGAGATACGGAAAACTCGGAAATAAGGAGAATTACAGTAAGCACGGCTCCTATTACAAGAGCCTTAATAACCGTTGTTGAAACCGCAAGTGCGGGACAGACGGCAAGCATCTTCAGAAGAGAGCGGCTGTTCATATTGTTAAGTTTTGTTTTCAGTAGCATCAGTCCGTCCTCCTTCAGCTCAATTGTGAATCGTCGGATGACGATGTGTCAGACCCGGTATCGCTGTCCGCAGGCGCGGTTGTCTCCTGAGGTTCCGTATCTGTAACAGGCGGAGCAGTTGTCTCGGCAGTTGTCACCGGAGCAGTATCAGGCTTATCCGTTACGGGAGCCTCGGTAGTTACGGGAGCGGTATCGGCTCCGGTAGTGTCCTCTTCCCGCGTCTCCGTGTCGAACACGGTAGTAACATCGCTGCCATCAACGCCCATATCTCCGCCGCCGTTGTTGGCGTTAGAGCCGCCGCCCTGACCGTTCAGATTATTGGAATCGGCTTTTCCTGTATCGGGCTTTTCCGAAACAGAAGGCTTTTTATCCGAGGAATCGGAGTCTTTGTTCACATCCTCCTCAATCTCATCGGCGGATATAATCTCCAGACCCATATTCTCGGCAATTTTGTTTGTGTAAAGACCAAGCTTCAGTGCCGTCATGACCCCGTTTTTCACGGCGTTTGAACTGACTGTGGCGCGGGAAACAAGATCTACGCTGATGCTGTCTGCGTCAGTTGAACCGAGACCCTTGAACTGCTTCAAAAACTCAGCTCCCCGCACCTTGTCTCCGAGACCGTCGGACTCGCACTCGCTTGTGATCTTGACTCTTGAAACCCGGTCATCCGTGTCGAAGCAGACAAGAATCTCCATTTCACCGCCGAAGCCGTCGGATGTGCAGTAAACGCCGTAACCGGCAAATCTGCCGCCGTAAAGAACGGCATAAACATCGCAGCCTTCAACTGTATCGTAATATTCGACGCCGTTGCAGTTTTCAAAGCAGCGAAGCACAGCATCGCGGCGGGCACTCTCTTTTCTGTCGGCAACGGTAGGTGCGCACAAGGTGCCTACTACCGCAAGTATAAGCGCAAGAAAAGCGCATATTATTGCAAAAACCATCGACGCTCTGCCGCCGGAGTTCCGCGGCTCTGAGGTGGGCACCTCAACCGCTTCGGGAGCCGGTGCAAATTCCTTGGGATCAAAATCGGGAGAATTTATCTCTTCCTCACTGAGAGGACGCTCGTCCTCCCTGCGCTCTTTGCGAAAGTCGCTCATCTTGCTTCACCTCCCGCTCCGTTTTCGGTGATGTGCGCCGTATGCTTTCTGCCGAATACTACGGGAGCCGTCCATTTTTCAAAGAACGGAACAAGCAGATTCATAATAACTATTGCGAAAGCACAGCCGTCGGCGTATGCTCCGAAATACCTTATAAACATTGTAACAAGTCCGCAGCCGACGCCGAAAATAAGCCTGCCCGCTCCTGTAACCGGAGTGGTGGAATAATCGTTTGCGCAAATGAGAGCGCAAAACAGAAGTCCGCCGCAGAAAATGTTATACAGCATACAGTTGATATTATCGCCCGTGTTGGGGAACATTACCGACCAAAGCATAACCGTGCCGATAAAGCCCACGGGTATCTGCCACGACACTACCCTGCGGACAAGCAGATATATAAAGCCGGCAAACAGAGCAATTGCCGAAACCTCGCCGATTGCACCGCCAATATTGCCTATTACGCAGTTGAAAACGGTCTCCGAGGGAGAAACGCCTGTTTTAAGCACCGTAAGGGGAGTCGCGGCGGATACGAGATCCGTCTTGACATCCACATACATAGTCATTTGCGACGGCCAACAAAGCATAAGGAACAGCCTTGCGGTTATGGCGGGATTTACTATATTTTTCCCAAGCCCGCCGAAAAGCTGTTTTACAATAACTATTGCAAAAGCACTGCCTATCACGGGCACCCAGGCAGGGACGGCGGGAGGCATGGAAAGTCCGAGGATGAGTCCGGTAACCACAGCCGAAAGGTCGGCAATCGTAACCGTTTTTCTCATAATTACCTCATACAAAAGCTCTGAGACAACAGCCGCCGCAATGCTTACTGCTACGGTTACGGCAGCACGGAAACCGAAAGTGTAGATCCCCCATACGGTCGCGGGAAGCAGGGCTATAATAACATCCAGCATTACGCTTCTGGTAGTGTCCAGACATCTCATATGAGGAGACGGAGAGACACTTAAAAGCTTCGGGAGCGAAAATGCTTTTTCCGGCTTTTCACGCCCCGTCTGCACAGTTTCTTTTCGAGTATTCATCATAGTCACACGCCTCATTTCCCTTGAGAAACGGCTCTCCTCCTTTTCGTAATAATGGCGGATTTAGCGCGGGCAACCGTTTGCGCCACCGGCACACCGCCGGGACAGACATAGGTACAGCATCCGCACTCGGTACAACTGAGTGCGCCCAGGCTTTCGCATTTGTCAAGCTGCCCTCTGTCGGAAAAGGCGGCTATCTTCAAGGGCATCAGCTTCATAGGGCAGGCGCTGACGCATCTTCCGCACCGTATACATACGGGAGGAAGTTTCGATTCCCTGTCAAAAAACTTGCTCAGCACAAGAACGGCAGAGGTGTTTTTTGTAACAGGTGCTTCGGGGTCCCACTGAGCGGTACCCATCATGGGTCCGCCGGCGATTATCTTCTTCGGCTCGTTGCAAAGTCCGCCGCAACAATCAATAAGATGACTCATAGATGTACCTATGGGCACAAGCAGATTTTTCGGCTGTGCGACGCAGTCGCCGTCTACCGTCACTACTCTGCTTATAAGGGGCAGTCCTTTTGCAAAGGCTTCATAAACTGCCATACAGGTTTCCGAACTGAAAACCACACAGCCTGCGTCGATGGGAGTTTTACCCTCACCTATTTCCACGCCCATAAGTGCGCTGACAAGCTGCTTTTCACTGCCGGACGGATATTTTGAGCTGATTTTACGAACGGTAACAATACCGCCATTCTGCAAATGACGGGAAAGGCTTGCAATCTCATCGCGTCTGTCGCCCTCAACGGCAAGCCATACCTCACGAACCCCCACAGCGGCAGCCATTATCTTGGCTCCGGCAATCACTTCCTCCGGATATTCCAGAATAATTCTGTGATTTGCACAGACAAAAGGCTCACTTTCACAGCAGTTTACTATAATTTTGTCCACTCTGCCGCGGGAAGCCGACAGCTTTGCGTGAGTCGGAAAAGCGGTGCCGCCCATACCTGCGATGCCCGCACGGCGGACAGCGGCAATTATCTCATCGCTTCCCGCCTCTGACAATTTTTTGCCGAAGGTCTGCACCTCGGAAGATATGCAATGCTGCTTGTCATTTTCAATTACTATATTGTAAGAGGTACCGCCTGCGGCGGTTGTGACCTCCTCAATACGCAGCACCGTACCCGAAACGCTGGCGTGTACCGGACAGCCGAGACCGCCGGGTATTTCGCCTATAAGCTGTCCCTCAAGAACTCTGTCGCCTGCTTTTACCGTGGGGCGGCACATTACTCCGATGTGCTGAGTTAAGGAAATAGAAACGGTATCGGGGTCGGGACAGCGCTCGATAGGAGAATTTTTCGTATATTTATGCTCTATGAGCCTTACTCCGCCCTTGAAACTTTTTGTCAATTTTTTCACACTCCCGATTATTATGCTTCCGGCGTCCATTTACCGAAAACGGTAAAATTGACAACTCCCGGTTTTATATGCTCCGGTCTTGAGCATATACGAAGTCTTACGGACTTTGCACGCATATGCTTTACCGGACTGTAATCTATGTTCATATCAATATCGTTACTGCTTTTGTCAAGAACGCATTTCCAGTTTCCGTCCATATCCTCAGCCTCAATTTTGTAGCCGAAAGGTCCGGGCAGATAACCTTTTTCAACATCAAGTCCCACATCGCGCCAGATTATTCTTGCGCTGTATATGTCAAG
>JBJDYY010000152.1:0-13409 GCA_051867715.1 Candidatus Avispirillum sp. | reverse complement strand
CGGGCAGGGTGGCTCGGAGGGACTGCTGACGGGACAGCAGTCCCTTCGAAAAATCTTTTCTTCATTTCTGTCAGCTAATAATCAAGTCTGAATTCCATTCCGTCAAACAAAAAGCGCACCTTTCAGCGCGCTTTGAAAATACTATTTTCCCTTATTCCCATTTGAATTTTTCGGGGGGCTCGGGGTCAGGGCAGCGACTCAATTCGTATCACAGGCAATGTGCAGGGCAAGCTCAAGAGCAAGAGCCGCTACGCGGTCTTTCTTTTCAGGCTCGGCGTGGTTTGAAAGACTGCGGGCATCCCATTCCTCCGCGCCCAGATTATCAGCCGCATAGAAAAACTGAAACACATCTTTGCCCCTGAAAGCCGCAAGCGCGGCAACTGCCGAACATTCCATATCCACGCAGATACAGCCGCTTTCTCTGCGCCGGCGTATCTTCTCCCTTGTCTCCCTGTACATGGCGTCGGTTGTCCATACCTTTCCCTGAGTATACCGACAGCCGCGAGAATCAAGTATGCGCCGGAAATCATCTGTGTACTTTCGGTTTACCTCTATCTCGTCGGAGGGAGGCGCGTAATGATAACTTGTTCCCTCATCGCGCACGGCGCTTGTGGGAATAATAACGGAGCAGTCCTCTATATCCGGGTCAAGTACACCGCAGGTGCCGAACATTACAAGCTTTTCAACTCCCATGGCAAAAATTTCCTCCAAAAACCCGACGCACCCCGCCGAGCCAACATATGAGTTGAATAGTGCAAGTTCTGTGCCGTCTGCCGTCGCCTTATACACGGGGATTACCGTATTTGCGCAGGAAACTGATGCTATCTCGGTTGCACCGAGATTTTCTATAAGCGCAGAAAATGTTCGCCTTTCAAAGCAGGTAAGGGCCACTTTTGGCATTCCCTCAACCTTATCTACAATGTCCCACGGATTTATCATTGAATTTTGGCATTTGTCAAATTCTTCGAGAATCATATGAATTTTTCCCTGTTTTCTGTATTTTTCGCCGTCTTTAATAAAAGCCGTTGCGGTTCTGTGATTATGATTACATCTTCTCCCCGAAGCGGTTGGAGGTATAGTCGCGGTCTACCGTTATTACCGTATTATAGGTGGGGTCAAGGCGGCGCGCTTCACTCTGTATCACCTGACACAGTTTTTCGTCGCTGAGGGGGAATCCGTCTGTTATTGCAATGTCGAATATGAGATTTGAATGGGTAACGCCGAATACCACCCTGAAATCGTGCATGGACACGGGACTTGAATATTCGGCGGAGACCTGCGACAGAATATCCTCCATACGGGATTTTACCGCCATTACCTCCGGGTCGGAATGCTGTACCGGATCCATATGTATCACAAGGTCAATAGCGCGGTTTCGGCGGAAGTCGTCCTCAATATTGTCAATAAGGTCGTGGGACTGCATAACATCTACCGCCGCGTCAACCTCCACATGGACGGATACGAAGCAGCGGGCCGCGCCGTAGCTGTGTACCACAAGGTCGTGTATACCCACCACTCCCTCATAGGAGCGTATGGTCTGCGCGATTTCCGCCACAAACTGAGCGTCGGGAGCCTTGCCTATAAGGGTATCGGAGGCTTCCTTTACAAGCTTTATGCCCATAACGATTATGTATATGGCAATAGCGCAGCCGAGAATCGAGTCGGTAAGGGGACCCGTATAGCGGCTGATAAACATACCCACTGCAACGGCGGTGGTTGCCGCCGCGTCGCCTATGCTGTCAACGGAGGAAGCGCGCAGCGCCTGGGAATCAATCTTTACGGCCTTTATGCGGTAGTAAACTGCCATAGCAACCTTTACCATGACCGCAGCCGCCATCAGTATGACGGAGGTAAGGGAAAATTCCGCCTCTCCCCCGCCGGCGAAAAGCTGACCCAAGGAGGAGCGCAGCAGTTCCAGTCCCAGTACGGCAATGATGACGGAAATAAACAGTCCGCAAAGATACTCCATACGCGCGTGTCCGTAGGGATGTTCTTTATCCGCCGGCTTTCCCGACAGGGCGTAGCCCACAAGCACAAACACGGAGGATCCCGCGTCTGACAGATTGTTTATTGCGTCGGCTATGACGGAGACTCCACCCGTGATTATGCCTACAAAAAGCTTAAGCGCAAACAGGAAAATGTTTGCGCATATGCCTACTATTCCGGCACGTCTGCCTACGGCAAGGCGTTCGGCTTCTGTTTTTGTTTCAGCCATTGTTATCATCCCTTACACATATAAGCTCCCGCGCGTAGGGCAGGCTCTCAATCCAGCGGCACACCTCGTGCCACTCGGGAAGCTTATGGTTTCTTCTTGCATAGTATATGTTCACAAGGTTTTCGTAGTTCAGAGTGCAGGTGCGCTTCTGATTGTAGGAAGTGGGCAGAAGCTGTATCATATCGTCCCAGTACGCCCTTTCCTTGGTCTCGATAAATTTCTGTCTTCTGTCCTCAAGGCAGTCGATTACGGTGTCAAGGCAGGCAAGCGCCGCGTCGCTCATTCTGTCGCAGCTGAAATCGGCGCGCTCAAAGGCCTTTGAATGTATTTTATGCATGGTGGAGCAGGAATTTGCCACGGTGCCCACTTTATAGGTATCGTACTCCTTCCACCAGTACAGGGGGGCGGTTATGTCCACGGAGACGAATATCATGCGCAGATACTTTCTGTGGTCCGTGCCCGAAGCCGAAAGAGCATGGGCTCTTTTCAGATCCGCCTCTCCCATAATGTATTTGCCGTCCTCATCATAATAGCTGTCGCTGCTTGCCCAGCTATTCATGGGATTGCGCATGCCGCGGACAGCGGCCTCGAAGTTCATTACCTGTGTTTTTTCAATAGTAATCATGGCTATGTCTACCTTTCGGCAATTATCTTAGCATATTCTACCACAAAACTTTTATTAAGTCAACGGCGGCGTTTAGCAGCAGGCAAATACTGAAAAAAATAGTGCAAGTCACTATTGAAAAAATACGGAAAATGTAATACAATTGATATGAATAATGCCGGAGCGCGGTTTCGTATTTGCGATTTTCCGGTACAGACAGTCAAAAGGAGCGTGTTAGGTTTGAAAATATGGCAAGCGTATATCGTACGTGAGCCGTTTCAAACCCCATTTGTGCCTTGCCGCCAAAAAGGGCGGCGGCATTTTGCAAAGCCACTGGCTTTGCAAAACCGTCACAAATCAACGAAAGGAATGATCGTAAATATGAAAAAACTGACGGCGGCCGTACTTGCCGCTGCCGCATTACTGACAGCATGCACGCTGTTTGCCGTACCCGGCGGCGCGTCCCTGTACGAAAGAGGAGATATAAACGGTGACGGAACCGTCAACGCCATGGACGCATATTATCTCAAGCGCGTATGTTCGGGCAGCGTTCAAAACTCGGAACTGTACGGCACGGACATTAACTGCGACGGCAAGGTAAACACAACCGATATATATTACCTGAAAAAGTGTCTGGCAGGCAGCGTCATTCTGTCTGAGCTTTTCCCGGAGGGCACGGGATGGCAGGGCTTTACCGTGGCAAGCCGCAGTGTTGACGGCTTTGAGATAGTTGTGACGGACACGGAAAACGACAATATGCGCTTTGCCGCCGAAGAGCTTGCGAAGTACGCAAATGAGGGCGACGGCAGTACGCTTAGTATCGTTGACACTGCCGGAGACGCGCAGCACCGTTTTGTTTTCGCTTCCGACACTACCGGCGAGCTTGGTGACGACGGCTTCTGCATCAATGTTACAAACGGGGATGTATATATCCGCGCCGGAGCAAAGCGCGGCTCTATGTACGCCGTTTACGCCCTACTGGAGGATTTCTGGGGCTGGCGTTTTTACGCTTATGATGACTGTGAACTTCTGCGGGACGGAAAATCCGACATTGCGGAGGGGACGGAGTACAAACAGCTTCCCTCCTTTGAATGCCGCAGTAACTGCATGACCCCCTACGGCAACGATTACACCTATTCATCAGTCATAAAACGTAAGCTTAACGGCTGTACCGATCAGCCTTCAATGCAGAAATCCAAATACGGCTGGGGCATTTGCCGCCTGTTTGCAAACGCACATTCCTTTGATGTTTTTATACCTTTGGATGAGATAAACAGTACCACGGTACGCTGTCTGTCAAAAACTCTTTGCTATGATGTATGCCTGAAAAACATGAAGGCGCTTATTGATGACAGAGTGGAAGCCGGCGGAGTTATAGGCAACGACATCACGCAGATTTCCTGCTCCTATGCGGCGGACGAAAACTACTGCTCCTGCCGTTACTGCAACAAGGTATATATTGAGGAGAAAAGCTACGCCGGAATTCTGGTGCGCTTTGTAAACAAGATCGACGACGCTCTGCGCGCAGACTACCCCGGCATTACCGTTGTTACCAACGCTTATTCTAAGGTGCGCAAGCCCCCTGCCGTTACTTCTCTCAACGACGATGTGGTGCTTCTGTACTGCTGGAACGGCTGCACAAATCACAACATAGGCAGCGGCGAGTGCGGCAGCGGACGCGTTAACGACGGCGGAGTCATTATGGGCTCCAACAAAACCGAGGAGGAATACTTCCGCGGCTGGGCGTCCAAATGCAAGAATATTTACATCTGGTACTATCCTACGAATATTTACTATCTGCTCTGCCCTCAGCCGAACTTCTTCAAGCTTTACGACGATTTTCGCTGGTTCAAAGAGCAGGGAGTCAAGGGCTTTTATGTGGTAGGCACCACAGGCTCCTCCTTTGAGGATCTTGACGCCTATCTTATAAGCGAAATGATGTGGAACGCGGATATGACCCGCGAGGAATACGAGCTGAAGGCAAAGGAATATCTGAAATACTGCTACGGCTACGGCTGGATATACATATGGCAGTATATGGAGATGCTCCGTGAATGCGGAGATCTCAAGGGCTGTGTGCTCAACGATTTTGAATTGCCTTTCGACATATATTCCATAGATTATTTCGCCGAGAATTTCGGTAAAATGCAGGAGCTGTTCGCAAAGGCGGAGAAAGCCGCCGCAAACGACAGAGAGCGGGCGAACATCGAGCTGCTGTCTTTGCATATGCGTTTTCTCGGTTACAGCGCCACTTATGAGCGCGACTGGACAGGCGGCACCGAAGAAAGCCGCGCCGCCTACTCCGAGGGTTGGAAAGAGGTATACGACCTTATAAACAGTCTCGGTGTTCGCACCACATATTCGGATCGCGGAATATCGGCATCGTTTACCCTTGACAAGAGCCCCATGGAGCTGGTTTACGGAGTCAGCGGCATACGCTGACAGGTCTTCGGCATTTTTCTGCATCTAAATTCTATAAATTCATCCGAAAGAAAGGATATACATATGAAATTCGGTACACTTTATTCCTACTGGTCAAAGAACGGCGAATGGGGCGGCGATTACTGCGCCCTGTGCCACAAGGCAAAGAATGCGGGCATGGATGTGCTTGAAGTCGGCGCGGGAGATCTGGTCAAAATGAGCGACACGGAGCTTTCTCTTCTGCGCGACACCGCAAAGGAGCTGGGACTTGAGATTTCCGCAAATCTGGGGCCTCCCAGAGACAAGGATATTTCAAGCGCCGATCCCGCAGTGCGGGAAGCCGGAATACGCTTTCTGTGCGACATTATGCATCAGATGAAAAAGCTTGACTGCCGTATCCTTATCGGTGCGCTTTACAACTGCTGGCCTTACGATTTTGTGGATCTTGACAAGCCGTCTCTGTGGAAGCGTGCGGTTGAGGGTATGAAAATCGTGGGCGCCGAGGCTGAGCGTCTTGGCATTACCATCGCCCTTGAGGTGCTGAACCGCTTTGAGACTATTCTCATTACCGACTGCGACGAGGGCGTGCGCTTCTGCCGCGAGGTAGACAGCCCCGCAGTAAAGCTGCTGCTTGACACCTTCCATATGAACATTGAGGAGGATGACATTCCTGCCGCTTTCCGCCGCGCAGGCTCCCTGCTTGCACATGTTCATGTAGGTGAGGGCAACCGCAAGCTGCCCGGTATGGGTCATCTGCCCTGGGCTGAGATAGGCAAGGCTCTCAGGGACATCGGGTATGACGGAATGGTAGTGACCGAGCCCTTTATGAAGGCTGGCGGCAGCATCGGCAGGGACATCAAAGTATGGAGAGACCTGTCCGGCGGCGCCGATGAAGAGCAGATGGACAAATATATTGCGGACGCCATGATATTCCTGAGAAATAATTTTGAAGTCGCAAGCGAGGTCTGAAGCTATGACTGAGATTATGACAATGGGAGAAATGATCGTAGAGATCATGAGGGAAAAAGCCGATATGCCCCTTGATAAAGCGGGCGTTTTCAAGGGTCCCTACCCCTCCGGCGCTCCCGCCATATTTATCGATACGGTGGCTCGTCTGGGTCACGGTGCCGCTATTGTGGGCGGCGTGGGAGACGACGATTTCGGCAAATGTCTTACAAGCCGTCTTGAAGGCGACGGAGTAGACTGCACCGATGTTATAGTAAATGACCGTATTTCTACCGGCTGTGCTTTTGTCACCTACTTTTCCGACGGTGAGCGCAAGTTCATTTTCCATATCGGAAACACCCCCGCGGTGCTTGCACCCGCTCCGTCTGCAAAGCGTCTTGAGGGTCTGAAGTTCTTTCACATTATGGGCTGCTCCGTTATGTCGGACACCGCTTTCGGACGCCGCATAGTTGACACTATGAAGTCGGCAAAGGAGGCGGGGGCGAGAGTTTCTTTCGACCCCAATGTGCGCCCGGAGCTTATGAAAGACCCCGAGTCCGGCAAGCTTATTGAGGAAATACTTGAATGCACCGATGTGTTTATGCCGGGAAAAAGCGAGCTGCGCACTCTGACGGGCTGCGACGATTTGGACGTAGCTGCCGAAAAGCAGTTTTCACGCTATCCCAATATGGAAATAATCGCCGTGAAAAACGGCAAAAAGGGCTGTGTTATATACACGCGCAACGAGAAAGTGACTTTCGGCGTGTACGCCGTGCCCCCCGTTGACGCCACCGGCGCCGGCGACAGCTTTGACGGCGCGTTTCTCTGCGCTCTGCTTGAGGGAAAGGAGCTTTTGGAGTGTGCGAAGTTCGCTACTGCCGCCGCTTCCCTTAACACAGGCGCTTTCGGTCCCATGGAGGGCGCCATCAGCCGCGAAAACGTTCAGCGGCTTATTGATGAAAACATCTGCGAATAGCTTCGCAAACTGAAAGGATACCCCATATGTACACAACAAGCAAGGAAATGATAAAGAAAGCGCAGGCGGGCGGCTACGCCGTTCCCGCGTTCAACTGCGAAAATCTGGAGATGGTGCAGGCTATAATCGCCGCGGCTCAGGAAACAAACAGCCCCGTGCTGCTTCAGACCACCCCCTCTACGGTGAAATACCTGACACTTAGGCAGGCGTACGCCATGGTAAAAGCGGAAGCTGACGCCGCAAGCGTGCCCGTGGCGCTTCACCTTGACCACTGCGAAAGCTATGAGGGCGTATGCGCGGCTCTTGACGCGGGATATTCCTCCGTTATGATCGACGCTTCAAAGCTGCCTTTTGAGGAAAATATCGCTCTTACCAAAAAGACTGCCGACGAGGCAAAGTCCAGAGGCGTTACGGTTGAAGCGGAGCTTGGCACCGTAGGCGGCAAGGAAGACTCAAGAAGCGCTTCTATTGCCTACACCGACCCGGATCAGGCGCTGGACTTTTACAAGCGCACCGGAGTGGATATTTTCGCTGTGGCAATCGGCACCGCTCACGGCTTCTACAAGGGAGAGCCGAAGCTTGATTTTGCCCTGCTGGAAAAGCTGGCAAGCATTATTGACGCTCCCTTGGTGCTCCACGGAGGCAGCGGTATACCCGACGAGATGATACGCCGTACCATTGAGCTTGGTATATGCAAGGTGAACTTTGCCACCGAGCTTCGCGCCGCTATGACCGCCGCCGTAAGAGAAGCCCTGCGGGACGAAAAGATTATCGACCCTAAAAAGTTCCTCGCCCCCGGCAGAGATGCCGTAAAGAATTTGTGCATACACAAAATAAAGCTCTGCGGCTCCGACGGTAAGGCGTAAGAACGAACGAATACGGGACATATAGGACACTGCCGGGGCGTCACCCATGCCCTGATCATTATATATGCGAGGCGCTGCCTCGCGCACCGCTTAGTACCTTTTTTGAGAAAAAGGTACTAAGAACCCCAAAAAACTTTTAATTAGGTTATAGAAATCCCCCGCAGGGGTGCCGCGTAGGCGGCAAGCGAGAAAAAGCGTAAAAGAAAGTCAACTTTCTTTTACGCTTTTCTATCGCTTTACGGACGGCAAAACCGTCCGCCCCTGCGGTTAATGCTCAATTTGCTTTTCTCTTTTTCTATGAGTAGCTTCAAGCCTGCTATCGACACGCTCCCAAGCTTTGCTTTATTTCCGCCGCAAGACTTGAAATTTATGCTGACGGGACAAGCTCCCTACACTTCGTCGAATGTGTTGTGCTCTTTCAACGCAGCGATTTGATGTTCTTCCGTGTCGAGAGGAGAGGAGAGATTCTAAAGAGAGGAGAGGAGACCCATCTCCTTTCCTCTCTTTAGCCGTGCAGGGAGGCTCGGAGGGACTGCTGACGGGACAGCAGTCCCTTCGAAAAATTCTCCCTACATTTCTATCAGCTAATTATCAAGTCTGAATTCCATATCAATACCCATCTGCTCTGACAGTCCCATTTTCTGATTTCAGACAGCACACAGACCATTTTATGCAATTGTAAAATATGTTTAATCTGTACCATATTTCGCCAATTGTCTAAAACCCGTCTCCCTTGCTGTTACTGACCGCTAAGCTCTATGTTCTCCACCGTCAGCACGGTTTCAATACCGTTTTCCGTGTACCGGATTTCACAGGGAATCCCCTCGCTGTCGGTAATAACCGTCCATGTATATCCGTCTCCGCTTCCGTCGGCTTCGGTACAGCCGCCATCCGCCGCCTTGACGGACTCAATATCCTCTTCCCTCAGAGAAAACAACCTGCTGAGCCGCAAAAGAGGCCCGGCGCTTTCCTCCGACAGCTCTACCGTCATTTCACCGCATATAGCTTTGGGTACGCTGTCCTCAAGCATAAAGGTAATACCCGAAAGAGTGTCGGGAGATGTAAAGGAAACACTGATGTCCCCGCCCTCATCAAATGATATGCCGACACCGCGCTCACAGTCTCCCTCGCACCATACTCCGGTGACCTCGGAAAGTTTTTCCTGATAGCCGAAAAAGCCTTCCGCAGATGTCTGCCCCGTGCAGCCCGTCAGCAACACGACGCCTATCAGCACTGTAAACAGAAAAGCAGCCGAGTATCTTAAATATTTTTTGCGTTTTTCGCCGCTCATAGCACTTTACCGCCTTCCCGGCGCACGACAGCAAAAAGCGGAGCGGCGCCGTATATCCGTAAGAATATATGCGCGCACACTCCGCTTTTATTCGTTTGTATTTTTTCAAAGCTCAGTAATGCAGACTGTCGCAGTCAACCGTGTTTTCCCTGTTGTAGTACTTGAAAATCGTCAGCGCCTTGTTGGTGCATTGGAACAGAATAAGACTGTCCTCGCCCTCCTCGTCAAAAACCGCGCAGTATACATCCTCGGTCTGCCGGGGACTTTTTCTGAAATCGTATACTTTTTTACAGGAAAGCTCGCTTTTTCTCTCCTCGGTGTAAGGAGCAATAAGCTTCATATCCTTTATTTTCACTTCAAGCACGGGCATACGCTTTCTGCCGCCGAGAATGCGGACAAACCGCCAGTCCCCCGAAGAAGTGGTATATTCGTACTCCACGTTTGTTAGCGGCCATGTAAAATAGCAAAGTACAGCCACGACCAACGCGCTGATAGCACCCAGCCACCACATAACAATCCACAGACCCACTACCACGCCGATATACACCAGTATAAGGAACGCCTTTATTGTAAGTCTTACGGGGCTGGGCGATCTTTTTACCGTAAATTCCGTGTAGTTATTCGCATTGACCGAGCGATCGGATTCGCTGTATTTTCCTGCCATAATAAATGCCGAAACGGCGTCCTTTCTCAAAAATCGGTGTATTTTATATTATAACATGACAGGCAAACAAATTCAACACCCTGTCCCCATTGTTCACGCATTGTTCACGCAGCCGTAAAAAGTCCTGACGAAAGTCTGCAAAAAACAGGGCGGACTGTTGAATATAACCGCGGTTTTTGATATAATCAGTATGGATAATTATATGGGGCGGTGGCTTTTATGATACGGGATATTTTCGAGCGGTACGGAGTGTACGAATTTGCGCATATTGACGCGAAAGCGTGTCCCGCGGGCAACGGGCGGCTTTACAGCGCTCTGCCTGAAAACTGCCGCGTAGTATTTGCGCTGTTCCCCTATTATGTTGAAGACACGGCACCCGGTATCGCAAAGTTTGCCGCGGTGCCAGATTATCACTCCTTTGCAAAAGAGCTTTTCGACGCGGTGTGCCAGTATGTCAGCGGCAAATACCCCGATGCATATGCCAAAGGCTTTGCGGATCACTCTCCCTTTGACGAACGGCGGGGAGCCGCCGCCGCGGGGCTTGGGGTGCTGGGTATGAACGGGCTTCTGATTAACGAGCGCTGTTCCTCCTTTTTCTGCATAGGTGAGCTTGTGTGTACTCTCAGCGCCGAGGAGCTTTGCGCCGAGGGAATTCCCAATGCCGACGGACATGAAATCGAACGCTGTCACGGGTGCGGCGCCTGCGCCGCAGCCTGTCCCGGCAGATGCGCAGGCGGCGACGGCAGGATAACCTGCGCCTCCGCGCTCAATCAGATGAAGCGCTGCCCTACCGAGGAAGAAAAGGCGATAATTTTGAAAAGCGGCTATATATGGGGCTGTGATGTGTGTCAGCTTGTGTGCCCCTACACAAAGCGTGCGAAAAGCCTCGGCACCCTTGAAACTCCCATTGAGTTTTTCAAAAGCGGAGCCATTCGAAAAAGCGCCGGCGAGGCTGTAAGAAACATGAGCGACGAAAACTTTAACAAATATCCTTTTGCGTGGCGAAAAAGGGACATCATTGAGCGTAATATAAGATTGTTTGAATCTGCAAAAAAGGACGGAGAATGCGGTGACTGAGCTTATATTCGGCAGAGACGGTTCGGAGAAGACCGGGTATCTGCTTGAAAAGATAAAAGAAGCCCTTGCGCGGGGAAGACGGGCGGTAATAATCGTACCGGAACAGCAAGCGCTTTTCTGGGACGACCTGACAGCGAGAAATATACCTCCCGTTTATGCCCTGAATACGGAGGTCGTAAGCTTTACGCGGCTTGCGGACAGCGTTTTCAGACGCACGGGCGGCGCAGCGAAAAACTACATAGGAAGCGCGGAAAAAACTCTTGTCATGTGGAACGCTCTGCGAAGCGTTTCGGACAAGCTTTCAGTATATGGGACTATCGACAGAGAGGACAGACATGTCCCCGTTCTGTGCAGCGCAGTAAGCGAGCTGAAGCTGTATTCCCTCACTCCCGCCGACCTCAGCGCGGCAGCCGAAAAACTGCCCGAGGAGCGGCAAATGCTGAAAAACCGCCTTTTGGATCTGTCGCTTATATACGCGGCATACGACGATATGCTGCATATTTCCTACGACGACCCGGAGGAGTGCGCCGACGCCCTGTGTAAAAAGCTGGACGGCGGCACGGATTATTTTGACAGCACGGATGTGTTTCTCGATTCCTTTCACACTCTGACCCCTGCGGAAATGAGAATAATGCGCCGCGTGCTTGCACTTAGCAACAGCGTTTACATAACAATTTCCATGGACGACCGCGACAGAGACCTGCCGTATTTTGACTGCGTATGGGACTATGTCAAAGAGCTTGTGCGGCTTTCCGCCGCCTGCGGCAGCGAGGTTGTGCGGCACCGCTGCGCGGAAAGCAAAAACGCTTCTCTCAGCTATATATCTCAAAAGCTGTGGGACTACTCCGCCGCCCCCTCAAAGGAGCAGACGGAAAATGTCTGTATTTTCGGCTGCGCAGACCGCCACGATGAGGCCGTTTTATGCGCCGCAAGAATAAAAGAGCTTACGGCGGCGGGGGCGTCTTACTCGGACATTGCCGTGGTAGCCTCCGATTTTTCCGTGGTTTCGGGAATATGCGACAAAACTCTGGAGGACTTCGGAATTCCCGTTTATGTTTCGGGCAGAAACGCCGCCTCCTCCTTTCCCGCGGTAAAACTGCTGCTGAGTGCCTGTGCCGTTGCGGCAGGCGGCTGGAAGCGGGAGGATGTAACCGCCTGCGCCGCTACCGGTCTTTGCGGACTTTCGGCGGATCAGTATGACGCCCTTGAAAGATATACGGAAATATGGAATATACGGGGGAAAAGCGCTTTTTGCTCCGACAGCGGCTGGAGCATGAATCCCGACGGCTACACCGCCAAACGCTCGCGCCGTGGTAGCGAAATGCTGCGTCTTGCCAACGAAGCGCGAAGCATTATTGCGCCGCCCCTTGAGGCGTTTTGCGATGCCTTCGGTTCGGGCGCTGCAGAGCTGTGCGCCGCTGCTTATAAGCTGCTGTGCGACTTCAATGTTTACGAAAGCCTGAAAAAAGAGACCGCGGAGCTTGAGGCCGCGGGAGACTTTGACAGGGCGCAGAAAACCTCTCAGGTGTGGGGCGCGGTGTGCAAAATGCTTGATACCGTGGCTGAAATAATCCCCGACGCCGTTCTGGACGCGCCCCGCTATGCCGCCGTTCTGCGCCGTCTGGCGCAGTCCACCACCGTGGGCACCATTCCCGACGGGGTTGACCGCGTTACCGTGGGCAGCGCAGCAAGCGTAAAGCTTACGGGAGTACGGCACCTGATCGTACTGGGAGCCGCGGCGGGTGAATTTCCCGCTTCTCCCTCCGAGAGCGGCTTTTTCAGCGACGCCGACCGCGCCGCCTTAAGAATATGCGGACTGGAGCTTGCCTCCGGCAGCCGTGAGAGAATGAGTGAAAATATGTTCCGCTTCTGGCACACCGTTTCCTCCCCGTGCGAGAGCCTTACCCTGCTTGTGCCCGCCGGAGAAGACGGCGAGGTGCGGTATTCGGTAGGCACCCTGCGCTGTGCAAATCTTATCCCCGGTGCAAGAATTGCCGACTTTTCCTCTGAAGAGGGAGTGGAGGCTCTGCGGCGCATTTGCTCAAAGACCGGAAGCATTGTGCCCGAAGCTACGCCCCTTTGCGCTGACTTTGACCGCATACCGGAAGAGTACGCCGAAGGGCTGTTTTCCGGCGAGCTGTATATGACGCAGTCAAGGATAGAGTGCTTCAACGACTGCGCTTTCAAGTACTACTGCCGCTATGTGCTGTCTCTGGACGAGGGCAGCAAGGCGGTTATAAACCCCTCCGACGCGGGTAATTTCGTTCACGGCGTACTGGAAAAATTTATGCGTGAAGAAATCTTCTATGTTGCAGATGATTACGCAGAAAATCTTGTTCAACAATATACC
>JBJDYY010000151.1:0-2845 GCA_051867715.1 Candidatus Avispirillum sp. | reverse complement strand
TCGGCAAAAGCCTCTTTTGAACCACCTGCTTAGCAGGTGGTTTTCGGGATACCAAAAAACCGTCCGTACAGATTATTCCGTACGGGCGGTTTCCTGTATTTCATTGCGTGTCAGAAAGCCTCTGCATCTCGGAGATTACTGCACGACCTTTTCAAAATCGGAGGCGGGGTGCTTGCACAGAGGGCATATAAAGTCCTCGGGCAACTCCTCCCCTTCGTAAACATAGCCGCATATTGTACAGCGCCACACGGTCTTTCCGGCGGGAGCGGTTTCCTCCGGCTTCGGCTTTATATGAGCGTGGTAGTATGCGTAGGTGGCGGAGGGAGAAGCGGACAGCACTTCCATATCGTCCACAGCGGCGATATACATAGTGTGCGTTCCAAGATCCACAGCCTGCTCCACAGACGCGCTGATATAAGCGTTTGTGCCCTCGGTCACATAGTAAAGTCCGTTTTCACTGCGGCGGCAGGCGGTGTAGTCTTCAAACTTGTCCGTATCTCTGCCGGAATGAAAACCGAAACGGCGGAAAATGTCGAAATTCGCTTCCTCGCTGAGGATGGAAATGTTGAATTTACCGCTCTTTTTGATCATAGCGTCCGTGTAGTTGTCCTTGTTTACGGTAATGCTTATTCTGTTGGGACTTGAGGTGACCTGCCCGACGGTGTTGATGATACAGCCGTTGTCTTTGCCGTCAAGGTCGGCGGTCAGCACAAACAGACCGTAGGAAAGGTTAAACATAGCTTTGCTGTCCATATTGATACACTCCTCTGAAAAAATATCTGTTTATATATTTCCTCATAGGCTGCAGGGTATCCGCCATGAGGCAAATAATGCTGTATTGATTATATCAGTTCATTTTTTCATGTCAAGAAAAAACGGGATTTTTCTGTGACGCTTTATTTATCGGGGATAAAACTGCCGAGAAGCATACGGCTCAAATAGTTAATATCGGTACCGTTTATTCTGCCGTCAAGGTTTATATCGGCGGCTCCGACGGGATCATGGGTACCGGTAAAAATACGCTTCATAAAGTTCAGATCCGTTCCGTTTATTCTGCTGTCTCCGTTTATGTCACCTATAAGCAGGTACACCGAAGTAAGGGTTATATCGCGCTCCGGCATTGTAAAGACGGCGTTTCCGTCACTTTCGTCTGTCAGCACATCGGTGTCTCCCTGCCAGCAAACAAAGCGGTATGCTTTTGCTCCGTCCTTGTAAAAAGCTCCGGAGAGCTGTACCGTGTCTCCCACGGAGTACACCGCGGAATTCCCGTCCACCGTTACAGTATGTGCATCGGGGTCGGCAATGTCGCAGCGGGTGCAGGCGCCGAGGGTGAAGTTATGTCCGAGAGGCGCGAGAGTCTGTGTATGCGTATCTCCGCACACGGAGCAGGTCTCTGTTGTTTCTCCCGCTTCGGTGCAGGTAGGCGGAACGGTGACTGATACGTATTTATGGTCTCCCAAATCACTTTTGCCGATTATATCGATTATCTGCGGGGCGCGGTCAATAACACGGTTGGTTTCGTTGTCCCAGTCCACATAATAGCGGCTGCCGGTTTTCAGATAAATACCCGGGTCTTTGGTGCCGTCGAGTATACTGAAAATCACGGTGAAGCACAGTCCGTTATTTGTGTTGGTATCGTCGCCCTCGCTCTCGGCATACATTGTGACATGGTCTGATCCCGGGGTCCATGCTATGCCGTTTACATAGTTTTCGTCTGCCCACACCTCGCCGTTGATTACGGAATCTATCTCAACTGCCGAGGGGTCAAAGTAAACCGGCATCTGAGCGCCCGACAGTCCTGCGTTGTTGAAATAATAGCAGTTTACGGTTACGGTACTGTCCGTGCGGGTGCTGCTAAGCAGCAGGTACATACCGTCGGGGGCTGTATATTCGTCGGCATATACTGTATATGTATCCCCGCAGAGAGAACAGGTATAAACCGTACGGGCTTTATTCCGGCAGTCGGCGTCAAGGGTGAGCGCTTCATATTCATGAGCGCAGTCTGCGGCGTGTACGCCGCCTGCAAGTCCGAACAAAACCGAGGCGCAGAGAAGTGCGGAGATAATCTTTTTCATTTTCTCACCTGTCCTTTCTTCAGTCGGTATGCAATGCGTTCGTATCTTTATTTATACTAACATAAAGTTCAATAAAGGTCAAGGATAAAGGGGAAATTTCGCTTATGTGCACGATTGACAATATGTTATATTTGTGGTAACATTTATTTATTATAAGGAAATATATACTTCGGAGGGCGTTATGGCGGACAGAAAAAGAGTTGGAATAATCGGTGCGACGGGAATGGTAGGACAGCGTTTCATTACGCTTTTGCAGAACCATCCGTATTTTGAGCTGACGGCACTGGCGGCAAGCGGACGCAGCGCAGGCAAGACTTATGCGGAAGCAGTAGGCTCAAGATGGAAAATGAGCACCGAAATGCCCGAGGATGTTGCAAAAATGAAGGTGCTTGACGCCACCGACATTGACAGCATGAAAGCGGCTGCGGACTTTGTTTTCTGCGCGGTGAATATGGGAAAGGACGAGGTTCTCGCCATGGAGGAGGCTTATGCCAAGGCGGAGCTGCCCGTTATTTCCAACAACAGCGCAAACCGCTGGACTCCCGATGTGCCCATGGTAGTGCCTGAAATCAACAGCGACCATCTTAAGGTTATCGAGGATCAGAGAAAGCGTCTGGGCACCAAGCGCGGATTTATCGCCGTAAAGCCCAACTGCTCCATTCAGAGCTATGTGCCCATGCTTACGCCTCTGCGCAAATACGGTATTAAGCAGGTGGTGGTCAGCACCTATCAGGCTATAAGCGGTGCGGGCAAGACCTTTAATGAATGGC
>JBJDYY010000150.1:0-13563 GCA_051867715.1 Candidatus Avispirillum sp. | reverse complement strand
AGTCCGGGAGATCGTATGGTATATACCTCTGCTGGCTTTGGGCGGCACCGTTGCAGGCGTCATCGTGGGCGCCGCTGCGGGACTTATGCTTAAAAAATTGGAAAAATTCAAAATAAAATAAAACAGAAACAGAACAGAACAGAAACAGAAATTCTTTTGTAAAAACTCCGCAAAAAAGTAATACTGTCATTAAATGTACAACAAGAAGGAGTAGTATAATGAAAAACGAATCTGCCCGTATGTCTAAAAAAAGCATTGCCCTGATTGCGATTGCAGGCGCCGTGCTGTGGCTGGCTGCTGCCGCCGCTGCTTTTTTCAGCGGGCAGTTTTTGTATGAAGAAAAGGTCAAGCAGGATTTTATCTTTCAGCAGGAAAAATGGCTTGATACGCTTGATGAGTACGAAGAGTGCAGGGACAGTCTATATGAAAAGACATTCTTCGCCTTTTCCAGCCATGCCGGAGCAAACGAAGTGGGGCTGTCCTACGACGAGTATATGACCGCCGAGGAAATATGGGAGTATGTATCTCCCAACGCAGAGTTCAACAGCTACTATTATTTTGCTCAGCTTGAAGAGGATCAGCAGCTTTTATACAAGGCGTACGAGTACGCTTTTGACAACTACGACAGCGTCATGTTCGTGGACGACGGGATAATTGATCTTGAACATATGAACTTTGTTAAGGTTTACCGCTTCTTTCTTTTGGACAGCGCGCTTGCTGAGCAGAATATGCATTTCGGAAGCTACGGGGTCACCTTCGGCTCTTATGCCGAGCGGGTATATGAGAACGAAAAGTTCGGAGATACTGCCGTTGCAAAGCGGGGCAGCAAAACAGACCTTGAGGATTTTGCCGATATGTCTCCCGAATGCAGAGAACTGAGCATTAAAAAAGCAAGGGAGATAGCTGCTTTGGCGCCGGAGAGTCTGTCAGAACTTGATAGGGCGAAATATCTGTATAAGTTTTTTACCGAAGACCTGACCTATGTGGACGGCTACAACGGTACGGAGCGGTTGTACGATACTTTATATACCCAAAAAGGGCAGTGCGACGGCTTTTCAAACGCCATGTCCCTTATTTACGAAGCCGCGGGCATAAAATGTGCCGAAAAAATTACTGATTATCACACATGGCTGTGCTTCTGCGCCGACGGGGTATGGTACAACGCCGACCTTACATATGACTGCATTTACAGGAATAGCCAACGTTTTGATGCTTTGCAGGTAGGCTTTGGCTTTTCCGACAGGTATCTGCGCCGAGAGGCTTATTATTGTGATAATGCTCCGGCGTGCGAGACTGAGCTGGTTTATGCCGACTGCATTGCCGTTGACACAGCGGACGCGGAAAGTGCGGTACGCGCTCTTCAGAAATCCTATGCGGCAAACGGCGGCTACGGGTGCATCAGCATGGACGCGGCTATATATTCGAGTTTGTTGGATTCTCTTGATTTATATGCCAATGCCAACAGGATAGAGGGATTTCCCGAACATTATTATCTTGTGGGATATGAACTGGGAGATATTGCAGTTATTTTTGTGGTAGCGTGATCTGTGCGCTTTATGCATTTTTGGACTTAGCTATATTGACTTGAAAGGAGCCTTGTAATGAAAAAAGAATCTGCCCGTGTGTCTAAAAAACTGATAGCGGTGCTGTTGGCTGTCGGCGCAGTGCTGTGGTTGGCTGCTGCCGCAGCCGCAGTTTACTGCGGACGGATTTTATATAAGGAAAAAATCAAGTGCGATTTTCTTATTCAGCAGCAAAAATGGCTTGATACGCTTGACGATTACAAAGCTGTCTGCGCCGAATATGAAAACGCCGGGGTATTCTGCTTTGCCTCAAAATATGAGAGGGACGAAAACGGAAAAACGGTATACGAGCAGACGGTCAGCGCCGAAACCATTGCAGATTATGAATCCGTTTATTCTGCCTACAACAGTTATTACTATTATGACAAGCTTACACCCGGCGAGCAGTTGCTGTATAAGGCGTACGAATATGCAAGCGATAACTGCTTTGGGTGCATATTTGTTGACAATGCTGCTATCTGGTACCCTGTCGATCATTATAAAATCGGGAAGTATCTTTCTTTTGACAGTGCCGTTGTAAGTCAGGGCTTGTGGGCGGAAAATAATTTTAACAGCAATGCGGGATCAATTAGAGTTTTCGACTGTATTGAAATAACAAATACTGACAAGACTTTCGGCAGTATAACAACAGAAAAAGAGGGATACCGCACAGTAATCAACTCTTTTTCGAAGCTTTCTCAGAGCAGAAGGGCGGAAAGCATTGAAGCGGCACGCAATATTGTGAAAAACGCTCCGGATATTCACGATGAGCTTGAGCGTGCAAGGTATCTTTACATAACGCTTTGCGACAACATTACATACGATAATGATTATGACGGAAATGACGGGCTTTACGATGCGCTGATAAATCACATCGGACAGTGCGACGGGTTTTCAAATGCTCTTTCGCTGATTTACAATATTGCAGGCATTACCTGCGCAGAAAAAGGGACCTATTACAATACATGGGTCAGCTTCTGCGCCGACGGAGTCTGGTATAACGCCGATCCTACATATGACTGTCACCAATCTCGCAAATCTATCTTTGGGATAAAGCCCCGTTCTTTGATTATGGGATTCGGTTATTCCGACGCATATACAGAAGTACAATATGGTTATGAGGATGTTGCACCTGAATGTACCGGAAATACATTACTTGCAAACTGTCGGGGCGTAGACACCGATGAAATTGAAAACATAATGGATGTAATGCTGCGGTCTATTGCCGAGAACAGCAATCTGTACGGATATGTTCAAATCTCCAAGGACGATTACCTGAATGCACATATTGCTGTTGTAGAAGGATTGGCTAAGTGCCCGAGCGGTTTTGTCCCTTTCATAAATGAATATGAGTTCAGAGGCGGATATTTGATTTTTGTGTACGAAGCGGAGCTGAAATGAAGTCAGGAGATATACCGCAGTCAAAATTAAAATGTAAACTTTTTGTAAACGACATTTTGCCTTGTTGCAATATATAAAAAGATATGATAAAATAATTAGCACGCGCAAGCGTGAAAAATAACACACATACGGTTTTACCGCTGCCGGTGCCGCTATGGCTGCAGCGCTTTCCCGTATGGTGGAAAAAACCGAAGGAGGACATTAAAATGTCTGTTGTTTCAATCAAACAGCTTCTTGAAGCCGGCGTACATTTCGGCCATCACACAAGACGCTGGAACCCCAAGATGGCTGAGTACATCTTCACCGAGCGTAACGGCATCTACATCATCGACCTTCAGAAGACCATCAAGAAGTTCGAAGAGGCGTATATGTTCGTACGCGACACCGCTGCAGAAGGCGGCAAGATCCTGTTCGTAGGTACAAAGAAGCAGGCAAGCGACGCTATCCGCGAGGAGGCTGAGCGCTGCGGTCAGTACTATGTAAACGTTCGTTGGCTGGGCGGTATGCTCACCAACTACAAGACCATCAAGACCAGCATCGCAAGACTTCAGAATCTTGAAAAGATGCAGGCTGACGGTACCTTTGATATGCTTCCCAAGAAGGAAGTTGCAGCTCTTCAGAAGGAAATGCTCACCCTTGAGCGCAACCTTGGCGGTATCAAGGAAATGGGCGGACTTCCCGACGCTGTATTTATCGTAGACCCCAGAAAAGAGCACAACGCCGTTCTCGAAGCTAAGAAGCTGGGCATCCCCGTAGTTGCTATCGTGGACACCAACTGCGATCCCGATGACGCCGACTATGTTATCCCCGGCAACGACGACGCTATCCGCGCTATCCGTCTTATCTCCTCCGTGCTTGCTGACGCTGTTATCGAGGGCAAGCAGGGCGAGCAGCTCACCGAGGACGCCGAGGCTGAAAAGACCGAGGCTGAGGCTGAAGAGGAAACTGCCGAGTAATTTCGGCAAAACCGCGGCGGCACGGCTATGTGACCGCGCATCAAAACTTAATAAACAAGGAGATTATATATAATGGCAGCTATTACAGCAAAAATGGTTTCCGAGCTCCGTGCAAAGACCAATGCCGGCATGATGGAGTGCAAGAAGGCTCTTTCCGAGGCTAACGGCGACTTTGACGAGGCGGCAAAGATTCTGCGCGAAAGAGGACTTGCAGGCGCTGCAAAGAAGGCAGGCAGAATCGCAGCCGAGGGCGTTGTTGACATTATGGTTGAGGGCGACAAGGCTGTTATCATTGAGGTTAACACCGAAACAGACTTTGCTACAAAGAACGACGTGTTTAAGGAATTCCTGACCGGCGTTGAAAAGGCAATTCTTGCAAACAATCCCGCAGATGTTGACGCGGTTCTTGCTCTCAAGTTTGACGAAAACATCACCGTTGACGAGAGACTTAAGGAAATGATCGGTTCCGTTATCCGCGAGAACATGAGCATTCGCCGTTTTGCGGTTGTTGAGGGCACTACCTCCACATATGTTCACGGCGGCGGCGCTGCAGGCGTTATTGTTAAGTTCAATGCAGACGAAGCTGCAAAGTCCAATGCAGGCTTTGCAGAGTTTGCTAAGAACATCGCTCTTCAGATTGCAGCAGGAAATCCTCCCTCTTACGTAACCCGTGACCAGGTGCCCGCTTCCGCTGTTGAAGAGGAAAAGCAGGTTATCCTCAACACTATCAAGAACGATCCCAAGAACGCCAACAAGCCCGACGCTATCCTCGAAAAGATGGTACAGGGCAAGATCGGCAAGTTCTATGAGAGAGTTTGCCTTGTTGACCAGGCTTATGTTAAGGATGACGCTATCTCAGTCGGCAAGTACATTGCCAACTGCGCAAAAGAGTTCGGCGGAGAGATCTCCGTTGACAGCTTCGTTCTCTACGAGATGGGCGAAGGCCTTGAAAAGAAAGAGGACAATTTCGGCGCTGAAATCGCTGAAATGCTTAAGTAATTTCGGATTTGAATATGCAAAAAAGCTCCGGCGACCGCCGGAGCTTTTTGTGTGAGCATTAAGATAGTATGGGGCGCTGCCCGGGGCTCCGTTGAGACGGAGACCCTTACCCCGCTTAGAACCCCAAAAAACTTTTGGGAAAGGGGGGATAATTTAATATATCGAAATTGCAGGATACTTTGTTTTGCTGTATATATAGTATAGCAAAACTTTGGTTTGTGCAGATTTTTAAGTAACAATCACATTCCTTTTTCCGAAGTTTTTGAGGATTGTCAAGGGGCAGCGCCCCGTATTTTCGTCCGATGCCGGGGTGCGGGGCGGCGCCCCGATCTACTTTATTATCGAAGCGTATTTCAGTATGCGTTTGTTTGAGGAGAACAGGGAAATGAGAATCGCTGCAAGGACTATGGCGACTGCTGCCTGGAGACTGTTTCCGGGGATATCGGCAACTGCCACGGAGCGGTCGTACAGAAACAGCTCAAACAGGAAGTATCCGCCTACCATTATGATTTCGGAGGCAATGGCGCAAACTACGGACATAACGGTGCGAAGCACTGCTTTCTTGAAAACGAACATTCTGAAAAGGAGTCCGAAACACAGCGCCACAAGTCCTTTTATAACGAATGTGGCGGGAGCATATATTACATACGACAGAATCACATCGGAAAGAGCCGAGCCGACGGCCGCCGCAAGAGCGCCCCAGAAGGGACCTGCAAAGAATGCGGTACACATAACCACGGCGTCTCCCAGATTTGCATATCCGTTGCCGGGTAGCGGTATATTTATAAGAGTTGCGGCACAGCACAGCGCCGCAAGCATGGCGGCTTTTACAAGAAGCCTGACATTTTTGTTCATTTCGGATCCTCCGCATAAATTTACATTTTATATAATTATAACGGCTTGACATCAGTGTGTCAAGATATTATAATTTATTTGGATTTATGGAAAAATTACGGACTTTTTGTCCTGTGCTGAGAGGTATATTACTATGAAAATGGTCAAAGACAAGCAGGTGCTGGTTGCCGCCGATTTTGCCGGCGTTGCGCTGAAAAACGCGGTGGTGGCTCATCTTGAGAAAAACGGCTGGACTGTTACGGACATCGGAGTAAAGACCGTAGACGAGAAAGACCCCGAAATGTTCCACCGCATCGGTCTGCGCGTGGGCGCGAAGATTGCCGAGAGAGAGTTTGAGCGCGCCGTTATTTTCTGCGGCACGGGTATGGGTATACATATTGCGGCTTCAAAGTGTCCTCATGTTCACGCGGCTTGTGTTGAAAGTCCCCATGCTGCTCTGCGCGCCATTACGGGCAACAATGTAAACGTGCTTGCTCTGGGCGGACACTGGATCGGTCATAATCTCGGTATTGAGATAGTTGACCAGTACCTGTATCATAATCTCGGCGACGGCTATGAATGGTGGCCCAATTTTTACGAGTTCCATAAGCTTGCTTACGACGAGCTTGACAATTTTGACTACGAGACTTTTAAGGCAAACGGCTTTACCTTCCCCGACGCGGTGACCATTCCCCTTGATGACTGCGAAAAGCCCGACGAGCTTAAGAGTCTGTAAAAGGGTATCGGCAATGCACTGTTATGTCTTCGCAAACGGCAAAGCGGCATTTTCTGCCGCTTTGTCTCGGCGGAGACATTTTCTTATATTTGGTACATGAGGTAGACTGTGAAAGAACTGGACAGAATTCCCCGTGAGGTATATGCCGAGGCGGAAAAATTCGGCGTATTCGAAAGAGACATATTAGCCGCCGCGGCGTCTGACAGAAATCGGGACGGCGTATACTGCGACAACTGGATACTTGTGACCAGGGATGAGCTTTTGCTGCTCGGCGGCATAGATGTGGTGGTGCCTGACGAGCACCGCCGCAGAAGTGACCCGAGGCGGCTGACGGTGAAGTATTCAAAAATTTCCGCCGAGCGGCTTGACAGAAAAGATCTTTCCGATTTCAAGGTAGAAAAGCTCATATCCGGCTGTATTCTCACTGCCGTTGACAGAGAAAGCCTTAGCAGCGTGCTTATAACTTATCTCACCTGCGAAAAGGAAAAGAGCATGGGAGAGCTGTGTGCTTTTCTAAGCGAAGGCAATGGCGCAGCGGATAAAGACGGCGGCGCTCCTCCTGCGCGGCAGAGCGGGGAAGAAAGGCGCGTAGGTCCCGGTGGGCACGGAGGCCCCGGAGGTCCCGGAGGCCCCGGGGGACCGGTCGGGCCGGGCGGACCCGGGGGTGAGTCGGGCGGCGGGGATGAACTGTACTGCCCCAAATGCGGCAGAAAATATCCTGACCCGAGAAGCGGCATTTGTCCGCACTGCGTAAGCCGTGCAAGCGTGGTGGGACGGCTTATGGGTTTTGTGAAAAAATACCGCGTAAGCGTTTTGCTGATACTTTTGGCAATGGGACTTACCAGCGCACTCAGCGTTATATCTCCTTATGTAAGCTCCCAGTTTTTCTACGATCAGGTGCTGACCGTAGGCGGCGAGTTTTACGGGCAGGTGGCGCTTGTCATCTTTATTATCGTAAGCCTGAAGGTGCTGTCGCTTCTGGTGGAGATGGTGTCTAACATTATTACCGCCAGAGTGGTTCCCAAAATTGTTTACGATTTGAAAGAGACTATCTTTTCTTCCATTGAAAAGCTGTCTCTCAGCTATTTTACAAACCGCAGAACAGGCGCGCTCATGAATCAGGTGGGCGGTGACTCCAACACTATATATTGGTTCTTCGTTGAGGGACTGCCCTATCTTATTGTCAATGTGGTGCAGACTCTTGCGGTGGCGGTCATAATGTTCTTTATCGACTGGCGGCTGTCCCTTGTGGCTATGGCGTTCTGCCCGGCGGCGTTTTTTGCCGTAAAATGGCTGTACGGGGTTATGAAAAAACTTAACGCCAGACGCTATTCCGCGTCCCGCAGTATGAACGGTATGCTTTCCGATGTGCTGGGCGGCGTGCGTGTGGTAAAGGCTTTTGCCCGTGAAAACGAGGAAATCGACCGTTTTGACAAAAAAAGCGGGGATCTTGCGGCAGCGGACAAAACCGCTACTTCTTTTGAAACGGTTATGTTCCCCTGCGTTACCTTTATGTTTGTAATAAGCTCCGTGCTGATAACGGGCATCGGAGGCTGGATGGTCATAAAGGGTATGCTTACATACGGTAAGCTTTTGTCCTTTACCGCATACGCCTCAATGCTTTATTCTCCCATGGTGTTCTTTGTGAATATTACGCAGTCTGTTACAAACTGTTTCAATGCCACATACCGGCTTATGGAGGTTATGGACGCTGAGCCGGAGGTAAAAGAAAAGGCAAATGCCGAAAATATTGAGAGGGCTGACGGCAGAGTCACCTTTGAAAATGTCTGCTTCGGTTATGACAAGAGCAGGCGTGTAATAGAAAATGTTTCCTTTGACATTGAAGCGGGCAAAAAGATAGGCATTGTGGGTCATACGGGCGCGGGAAAATCAACTCTTGCAAACCTGCTTATCCGTCTGTACGACCCCGACGAGGGACGAATCCTTATAGACGGGCACGATGTGCGCGAGCTTTCTTTTGAAACGCTCCGGAAAAACATAGCCATAGTATCCCAGGAAACATATCTGTTTCAGGGCACCATACTTGACAATATCCGCTATGCCGCCCCCGACGCCACTCTCGACGAGGTAATATGTGCTTCCAAGGCCTCCGGCGCCCACGATTTTATTGTAAAGCTTGAGGACGGGTATTCTACCCGTCTCGGCTGGGGCTACAAGGAGCTTTCCGGCGGTGAGCGGCAGAGAGTGTCAATAGCCCGCGCCATTCTGAGAAACCCGCGCATACTTATTTTGGACGAGGCCACCAGCGCTATGGACACGCGCACGGAGCGCGCTATTCAGGAGGCTCTTGAAAAGCTGACAGAGGGCAGAACTACAATAATGATAGCGCACCGCCTGTCAACGCTCCGCGACTGCGACAGCCTTTTGGTAATAGAGCACGGCAAGGTGGCGGAGTCCGGCACGCACAGCGAGCTTATCAGGCAAAAGGGAATATATTATAAGCTTTACACCCTGCAATATGAGGCGCTTAAAAACGCGGGAGTCGAGGAATGAGGTGACGGAATATGGAAATAACAAAAGATAAAAATGATACAGTGGAAAACAGCGAAAAGATAACCGGACTTTTTGAGGCGGCGGGGGTCGTATATCTGGACTTCGGCAATTGCCGATTTGTAAAGCGCGGCGACTTTCTCGGAGCGGAGATTACGGTGGGTGAAGCGAAAAGCTACGGCAGAGTGTGGCTACACCGCTCCTTTCCATATGAATTGCCGGAAAACTATATTTCCGTTCAGGACGCGGACGGGGAAGAAATAGGGCTTATCCGCTCTCTTGACAGCTACGATGAGGAACAAAAAGCGCTTATCAGGGCGGAGCTTGCGAGAAAATACCATACGCCGAAAATCGAAAGGATACTGTCCCTCAAGGAAACTCACGGCACCTCCTTCTGGAAGTGCCTGACGGACGCGGGGGAGCTGAGCTTTACGCTTCAGGACACCTCGCGGAGCATATCAAAGGTGGGAGAAGATGCGGCCGTGATTACCGATATGTTCGGCAACAGATACCAAATCGCCTCCCTTAAACAGCTTGACAAAAAAAGCATGAGAAAGCTTGAGATTTATCTGTAAAATGAGTGAAGAAAAGACAATAACCGAAATAGGCTTTGACCTTGACCGCAGCGACGGCGTGCGGCGGGTAGAGGGCAGGGTACGCTTTTTTGGCGACCGCATAGAGCTGAGTCAGGACGGGGAGACTTCGGTCATACCTGCCGGAGACATAAGCGAATACAGGCTGACCCGCGGCGTGGGAAGCGTAATGCTTGAGGCGGTGCAAAACGGAGAATATGTACTCATATGCCGTGCGACTATGGAGTATGCGGAGGTACTCGGCATTTGCCAAAAACGCATGAACGCGTATTTGCGCGGCTCTGCTCCGAAAAAAGAATGGCTGAAAACCAGCGCCGGTGTATGTCCCAAGTGTCACCGACCCCTGCCGCCCGGCAGCAGCCGATGCCCGCGCTGCGCACCCAAAAAACAGTATATTAGACGTTTGTGGAAAATGGCGAAGCCATACCGCGGTCTGATATATGCCTCGGTGCTTATATATTTTATGGTAGCGGGACTTAATATGCTGGCGCCTTATGTAAACCGCATACTTGTGGACGATTATATTAAGGCGGAGACCCTGCCTGTTTTTTCGCAGTATGTCATAGTTGTGGCAATGCTGCTTCTGGTGCAGCTTGCATCAAGGCTTCTGACCATGCTGCGCTCCTATCTTCAGGCGGTGTCGGCTAACAAGGTAATCGTAATGATGCGCTCCGTAACCTTTGAAAAGGTGGAGCGGATGTCACTCTCCAAGGTGTCAAAACGCACCTCGGGCGAGCTTATGAACCGGATTACTCATGATACTGCCGATATTCAGCAATTTATTTCCAGCGAGACCGGCACGGCTATTGAAAATATCCTGATGCTTGCGGGCATATCGGTGCTATTGTTTACTTACGACTGGCGGCTTGCGCTGATGGTGCTGATGCCCGCGCCGCTTGTCATACTGTCACAGCGGCTGATGTGGAATTTTTTAAGGTCGCGTTACGGCAGGCAATGGACGCTGGGCGCCCGCTCCAATACCGTGTTGCACGATATTTTTTCAGGTATCCGTGTGGTAAAGGCTTTCGGCATGGAAAAAGCGGAGCACAAGCGCTACGACGATGTTATTTACGCAGAAAGCAGAACGCAGGCGGAGAACGAGACCCTGTTTGCCGTAATATCGCCCGTCACGAGCTTTCTTATGGGGCTTGGTGAGTTTTTCCTTTTGTACTTCGTGGGGAACCGGATACTTGACGGCACTATGACGCTGGGAGAAATGCAGCAGTTTTCTTCATATGTTGCCATGATATACGGTCCTCTGCGCTGGATGTCGGGACTGCCCCGCCGTCTCAGCCGCACTATGACCGCAGTGGCGAAGGTGTTCGATGTTATTGACGAGGAAAATGATGTGACGGACAAAGCGGACGCGGTCGATACGGACGCACAGGGTGTGATAGACATTGAAAATGTCAGTTTCGGATATGAAAGCTCCTCGGAGGTGCTTAAAAACATAAATCTTTCCATAAAACCGGGAGAGATGATAGGCATTGTGGGGCGCTCCGGTGTAGGAAAATCCACGCTTATAAATCTCATAATGCGCTTGTACGATCCCGACGACGGTGTCATAAAGCTTGACGGTGTTGACCTGCGGGACATAAAGCAGGAATCGCTGAGGCACAATATGGGCGTGGTGCTTCAGGAGACTATGCTGTTCGGCGGCACGCTTTACCAGAATATTGCCTATGCAAAGCCGGACGCCTCACCGGAAGAGGTCATAAATGCCGCAAAGCTTGCGGGTGTTCATAAGTTTGCCGTAAGGCTCCCCGACGGATATGACACCGTCATCGGCGAAAAGGGCTACACCCTGTCCGGCGGCGAGCGGCAGAGGGTGGCTATCGCCCGCGCGCTTTTGCACGACCCGCGCATACTTATTCTGGACGAGGCTACCAGCTCCCTTGATACGGAGACGGAAAAGGATATTCAGGACGCTTTGCAGAAGTTGATTGCGGGAAGAACGACTATTGCCATAGCTCACCGCCTATCCACTTTGCGCAACGCCACAAGGCTTGTGGTGCTTGACCGCGGAACCGTTGCCGAGGTGGGTACTCACAGCGAGCTTATGAAGAAAAAAGGTCTGTACTATGAGCTTGTAATGGCTCAAAGACAGATGTCTAAAATGGCAAAGGAAAGCGCGTAGCCGCAAGTGGTGTCCGGGCAAGATACATATAAAAACGCAGGGGACAAATGCAATTTGTCCCCTGCGTATATTTTTGTATAAATCAGAATTCAGCGGTGCCCGTGGTTCTGGGGTAGGGAATTACATCGCGGATGTTGGACACACCCGTAAGATACATTATGATGCGCTCAAAGCCCAGACCGAAGCCGGCGTGCTTGGTGGAGCCCCAGCGGCGCAGATTGACGTACCAGTAGTAATCCTCCTCTTTCATATTAAGCTCTTTCATACGGTCAAGCAGAATATCGAGACGCTCCTCTCTCTGGCTGCCGCCGATTATCTCGCCCACTCCGGGAACAAGCATATCCATAGCCGCCACGGTCTTGCCGTCGTCGTTGAGTCTCATATAGAAGGACTTTATTTCCTTAGGATAGTCCGTAACGAACACGGGGGAATTAAAAATCTTCTCCGTCAGGTATCTCTCATGCTCCGTCTGAAGATCGCAGCCCCAGCTTACGGGATATTTGAAGTTCTCGCCGCTTTCCTCCAGAAGCTTTACCGCCTCGGTATAGGTGACGGTCTTGTAGTCCGCGTCGCGCAGAGCGGTGAGCCGCTCCAGCAGTCCCTTGTCCACAAAGCTGTTGAAGAAGTTCAGCTCGTCGGGGCAGGTATCCATAACATGATTGATAATATATTTTATCATATCCCACGCCAGCACCATATCATCATGCAGGTCTGCAAATGCTATTTCCGGCTCGATCATCCAGAATTCCGCGGCATGGCGCGCCGTGTTTGAATTCTCTGCGCGGAAGGTGGGGCCGAAGGTGTATATGCTGCCGAATGCCTGGGCAAAGGTCTCGCCCTCAAGCTGACCGGAGACCGTAAGTCCCGTAGTTTTTTTGAAAAAGTCCTGGGTATAGTCCACATGACCCTCGGCGTCTCTTGGCGGGTTGTCCATATCAAGGGTGGTAACGCGGAACATTTCTCCCGCGCCCTCGCAGTCGCTTCCGGTTATGAGAGGGGTGTGAACATATACAAATCCTCTGCTGTGGAAAAAGGAATGAATGGCAAACGCCGCCTCGCTGCGCACTCTGAACACAGCGGAAAACAGGTTGGTTCTGGGGCGGAGATAGGCTATCTCTCTCAGATACTCAACGGAATGGCGCTTTTTCTGGAGAGGGTAGTCGGGAGAGGAAGCGCCCTCCACTTCAACGCTTTCCGCTTTCAACTCAAAGGGCTGCTTTGCGTCGGGGGTAAGCACAAGTGTACCGGTAACAACAAGAGCACTGCCCACATTGAGCCCTGCGATCTCCTGGTAATTTGCAAGCTTTGAATTTTCAAGCACTACCTGAAGCCCTGTAAAACAGCTTCCGTCGTTAAGATCGGCAAAGCCGAACTCGTTGGAGGCGCGGATGCTTCTCGCCCAGCCGGCTACCGTTACGGTCTTGCCGCTGAAAGACTCCGCGTCCTTGTGAATTTGGGATATGAGAACTCTTTTCAAGTTGTCACCGCCTTTTGAAAATTGATAAAACTAATATATCACATCATGAACAAAATGTCAATGAAATCAATGGCTTGAACGAGAAATTATATTTGAATTGAGAATTGAAAATGGAAAATTGAAAATGGAAAACTGAAAATGGAAAACTGAAAATGGGAAATTGAAAACGGGAAATGAACATGAATACAAATTAACCGGTTTACGGCACTTGCCGGAGAACGGTTTTTTCGTTATATAATCAAAACCACCGGCAAAGCCGGTGGTTTGCTCTGCGGCTGAAAGCCGCTGTTGCTGGCTGGGCATAGAGCCCACCGATACTTCCGACATTTGCAAGTTTGCCCCACAGCCGCAAATGCG
>JBJDYY010000149.1:0-13581 GCA_051867715.1 Candidatus Avispirillum sp. | reverse complement strand
TTGTGCAAAGGGAGGTGGCACGGCGTATGCCGTGACGGAGGGATTGTCACACTGTGACTTAAAAACAATCCCTCAGTCGCCTTCGGCGCCAGCTCCCCTTACACAGGGAAGCCTCCGCTGCGGCGGGACTAACCACAGGCTAAGCCTCTTTTTAACCACCTCGTTAGCAGGTAGTTTTAGGGATACCAATAAAAATCCGCCTTTCGGCGGATTTTTTCATTATATGAGTTACGCTATTCCTTGATTTTGCCGTAATACCAGCCGGTTACTCCGTCCTTTTTTGCAATAATGCCTCTTGATGTGACTTTCACAACGGACAGACTGTCCCCTTTTTTTACGGGCAGGGCGTAATCCGTAAAGTCGTTGCTGTGATGCTCCCGGTAAATATAATCATTGCATATCCACAGCCTTTTTCCCGTGCTTACATGCTCCGCATATGTGAAGCCGTCCTTAGTTTCAAGCTCTTTTATTTCGTTGTCCGTCCATTTTATATGCAGGGAATCGGCAGACGCTTCCTGGTCTTCAAGAGCTGTGCAGACGGGGAGCCCGTCATAGCTGTAATGCTTTATTTCACTTTCGTCGCAATTTATATCGGGAATTTCAATAAGATTTAACTGTCCGTCAGTTTTTAACCCGCAGCCGCCGTCTATGGATATTATCTTCTTTTCCCTGTTTATGACGGGGTTTGACTGCGGAATTTTTTCGCTGTACAGCGTTACCGGCCAGTGACCTACGACTATGTACTTATCAAAGCACAGCTCGCAATTCATAAAATTATCGTACTTCAGAAAGCCGTACGGATCAAGTTCTTCGGCATTTTCAAAATTTTTCTGAGTCATTCCTCCGTGGACGAAAATATAGTTCTGGGTTTCCAAAGCCGTGGGGCGGCTGCGGAGAAAATCAAGCTCAGGCTTGAAATGTGAGCAAATCGCATCTTTTGTGCGCAGTATATCCTCGGGAGAATCAAGACTGACTCCGCACTCGGCCGCCATTTCATCGTAAAAATTCGTACCTTTCCATGCACGCTGTGAAAGCAGATAGCCGTAAAAATCCCCGACACTGCCCTCGCTTATTCCGTCTATCATCCACAGCCGCCACAGGTCTACATTTCCCATCGTCACCGCGACATTTCCCTTTTCGTAAAGGCTCATTACATACCGCAGGGTTTCAAGGCTGTGCGGTCCTTTTTCCACAATATCGCCGACGATAACAAGCAGATCGCTGTCGCAAAAGTGCGCCTTTTCAAGTACATTTTTCAAATGTTCTATATGCCCGTGAATGTCGCTTGTAACAAGAATACGCTTTCCGGGCGGTATATCCCGCCTTATTATATTAAGTCCCACTGTGTACCTCCTTTAGTAATAAGTTTTAGAAAATCCGTCACGACCCCGTGGATTTATACCGTCTGAGACCAAAGCGGAAAAAGCAGTAGCATGGTATCATAAACAAGAATCCCAGCAGCGGCAGAAAGATGAGCCCTATACTGTCCGATCTGCCCACAAGATACAGAAACGGATAGTACTGAAACAGGGCGATGGGCACCACATAAGTATAGAATTTCAGTATTCCCTTGCCGTATATGGACACGGGGTATTTACCGAATTCCTTAGTGCCGTCCGTGAAAATATTCATAAACTCAATTCCCTCAACAGTAAAGAAGCTTATACCGGCGTACAATACAAACAGAGACGAAAATACTGCTATGCCACCGATTATCATAAGCACCACCGTCATAATTTTGTCAAAGCTCCAGACTATACCGCTTGCGGGAACGGCATATACAAGCATCAGCAGTGCCTGAAGCAGTCTGCCGAATCTTGTAAATTCAATATTTGAGGTCAGCACCTGAAACACTTCGTTTCGTGGGCGCAGAAGTATGCGGTCAAGATTTCCGCTTTGTATAAGCCGGGGAAACACATCAAAGCCGCGCACAAAGCACTCCGATATTGCAAACGAAGTGAGCACCACGGAAAAGCATATGAGAATTTCCGAGAATTCAAAGCCTTTTACCGTGTGAAAACGGGAAAGCATAAAGTACACGCCGAGAAACGCCGAAAATGAAACAAGAAACTGTCCTACGGCGGTCATGAAAAAGGACGCCTTATACTGCATCTGAGATTTCAACTGTATTGAGATAAACTTAAAGTACAGTTTCATTACTATATCTATTCCTTTCGTTGATTTGTGACGGTTTTGCAAAGCCCTCGGGCTTTGCAAAATGCCGCCGGCCTTTTTGGCGGCAAGGCACAAATGGGGTTTGAAACAGCTCACGTGCAATACACGCTCGCTTCATTTTCAAACCTTTATCCTCCCTGAACAACTACTTTTCTGAGAGAGCGCTTCATTAAAAGCAGTCCCACAGTCATCAAAAGCACCAGCCATATTGCCTGAAGTCCTATACTGTGCAGCGCCTCTATGCCGTTTATATAACCGGTATAAATCAGAAAGGGCGTGCTTTGCACGGAAGCAAAAGGCAAGGCGTACATAACCCTTTGCAACACTTCCGGAAAGAACGGTATGGGTATTACAGCTCCGCATAAAAACTCCATTACCGATGTGGCCAGCATTCGTATTCCCTGCGCGGAAACGGTATAAAACGCCGAAATATATACAAGCATTGAAAGAGACACAAGCACTAAAAATCCAAGTATCGCAGATATAAGAAACAAAGCGCCGGCTTCAAAGCTTTGGGGCAGGCTTATACCGTAGGGATCGGGGAGAAACGCCGCCACAAGCAGAATTGGTGCACAGCGAAGCAGGGCTCTTGACAGGCGTACAGCCATATTTTTTACAAACCACATGGAATACAGATTGCAGGGGCGGCACAGCTCATAGGCAATTGTGCCTGATGTGATGCTTTCGAAAATTTCGTTGTCGAAATACCAGAACATAAACATGGCAAGAAGTGCCTGCTGAAGCCATATATAATCGGACAGCGCCGAAAATGTCATGGGGAAGCTGTCCGGCGAGCTTTCATAAAACGCCCGGTACATCAGTATGGTCATAAATCCCCAGGCAAACTGGGTGGCAATACCTCCCCACGCGGCGGCACGGTACTGAAGCCCCGCGATAAACCTTATTCTGAAAAAAGAAAGATACTTTTTCATATGTTGAATTCCTTATAAAGGGAGACCACCGTTTCGTCAACGCTCTCTCCCGTGACGGATATGTCCTTTAGCTCAACGGACGCGGAAATCTGCGCCACAGCCTGTGAAACGCTGATAAGTGTTGTGTCTATGACAATTTCAGCGTGTCCGCCCATGTCTTTTATAACCGTCATATTCTCAGCATCGGGCAGCTTTTCGCCCACATAATCCACCGTAAGCGTTTTATGGGTCGAATGTCTGTTTTTAAGCTGAGGCAGGGTGCCGTCCAGCAGTATTCTGCCTTTGCCGATAAGTAGTATCCTTTCCGTAAGCGCCTCAATATCCTGCATATCGTGAGTTGTCAGAATAACAGTCGTTTTGTTTTCGCGGTTAAGGGTTTTTATAAAGTCCCTGACCGCAATTTTTGAAACCGCGTCGAGCCCTATGGTAGGCTCGTCCAGAAATAGGATTTTGGGACTGTGCAAGAGAGATGCCGCAATCTCGCACCGCATACGCTGACCGAGGGAAAGCTGTCTTACGGGCGTTTTGATAATATCTCCGATGTTCAATTGCTCCGTAAGAGCGGACAGAGTCCTTTTGTACTCGCTTTCGTCCACCTTGTATATGTCCCGCAGCAGCTCAAAGCTGTCTATAACAGGCACATCCCACCAAAGCTGTGAGCGCTGTCCGAAAACAACGCCGATATTTTTTACATGCTCTTTTCTGTTTTTCCAGGGAGTCAGTCCGTCGATTATACATTCACCGCTGTCGGGAGTAAGTATTCCGCTCATTACTTTTACCGTACTGCTTTTTCCCGCGCCGTTAGGTCCTATGTAGCCTACCATTTCTCCATCCTGCACGGTAAATGACACATCCCGAAGGGCGTTTACATATGTATACTCTTTTTTGAACAGCGCCTTGATTGCTTCGGAAAAGCCTGCACTGCGCTGTGCCACCTTAAAGGTTTTGTTGATGTTTTTAAGCTCTATCATCTTTATTCGCCTCCTCACTGTCTGCCGGTTGCTTACTGACTAAAAAATCTCTTATATACCTCCCTGATTTTTGATTTTGTTTCCCTGATTATAAAATTTGTGAGATGAAAGCTAATGTTCCTCCTTGTATATTACGCGAAAATCTTCAAAAACCACGGGCATAGACTCCGTAAAGGTGTAGCCGACCTCCTTTGCATCGGCTGTAAAAAATCTGCGGTGCTTTTCCTGCCATGTTTCCAGGCATTCGTCCTCGCCCTCGCGGGAGCATATGTCAAAGGTCATTTTATCAAAGGGTATGATGCTGACAGCCACCGTCTCTATTACGCAGTACGGCTTTCTGTGAAAATCGGTCACAACGCTGTACTCCCCTGCCCTCGGCAGCGGCTCTCCCTCTATCTCATAGCAGGGATATGCGCTTGTGGTTGCGCGCTTTTTGCCCTCAAGCACCAACTGCAACAGATGATTAGCCGACTGCTCGGTCACATCGAAATAAAAGTCCTCGTACAGCTTTGTGTCGGGAGACAGTCCGGCGGAGCGGAGAAATCTCTGCCAGAACAGGCGGATTTCCCTGTCCTCGCGGCTTTCTTCTGTTTTCAGCCAGCTTACATATTTATCCCGTCCGGTTTCGGCAAAGCCGCAGCGCTTAAGAACCTTGACGGACGCCGTATTGTCAGGCTCCGTTTCGGCACAAATACCTTTTACATTGGGCTTAGTCAGCGCCCAGCGGCACGCTTCCTCCACCGCTTCGCTCATGTATCCCTGTCCGCGCCACTCTTCTCCCAGTCCGTAGCCTATTTCCGTATATCCATTTTCATCGGGGGCTTTCTTAAAATCAAAAGAGCCTACCGCGGTTCGGTCGCTTTTTCTGATTATCCAGAAAAAACCGTGCCACACCCATTCGTCGGGAAAGCCCCCGTATTTTTCGCATTGGCTTTTGAGTATTTCGGCAAACCACGGCTCCATGGGCTCCGCTTTATATATGCATTGATGTTTTTCTTCCGGTTCAGCCGAGTTATCGGCCCATGCAAGCTGCTCGTCCGGGGTGAGCAGAACAAGCTCCAGCCGCTCTGTTTCCAGCATCATTGTATATTGTTTACTCCTTACACATATTATGAAAGCAAAAGAAAAGGCATACGGCAGGCTGACTCTCTGTCCGCATACCGTATGCCCTTTTAGCATATCCATTAGATGTACTGCTTCATTGTTTCCGTAACATTTTCTGCGGGAATTGAAGCGGTTATTACAAGCTTTGCATCGTTCTTTTCAGCGATGACATCAGCTTTTTTCAGAAATTCGTCAAAGGCTGCGGTGTCCTCCTGACAAATCTTAAGCGCAGAGTCGATAAACACGTCGGTAACATCATGATTACTTGCAAGGATGCCGGCAACAAAGCCGTAAAGAGACGCGGCGTCAGCTACGCCGAAGGACTCGGTATCAACAAGGCGGCAGCGGTAATTTACATCAAATCTCAGCTTATCGCCCTTTTCTATGCATACAACATCTCCGTTAGTGGTATTAAGCGCCTGGCTGACAAGCTCTATAAGCTGCTTGGTCTTACCCGTGCCCTTTACTCCGACGATCAACTTAATCATATCAGTTTCCTCCGTGATTATAAGAAGTATCCACAGCTTTATCTGTGTGACATTATTATACTGCATTTTAACGATAATTGCAAGTATAAAATAGATATTTTTGTTAATAATTTCAAATAATTATGTTAAAAACGAAGCGCCCGGAGGCGCTTCGTTTTATGCTGTCAGTTATCGGCCATTCTTTCCCTGAGAGACTTCTTCAGTTCGTCAAGGGAAGGGTCGGGTTTGTCAAGCAGAGCGAACATATTCTTCTTGTATGCCTCAACTCCGGGCTGGTCAAAGGGATTTACTCCCAGAGTATAGCCGGAAACCGCGCAGGCAAGTTCAAAGAAATAGGACATATATCCGTAGGTGTACGCGCTTCTGTCGGGAATCTCAAGCACAATGTTGGGAACGCCGCCGTCATTGTGAGCGTAAAGAGTAGCGTTCATGGCGCAACGGTTGATCTCGCTCATATCCATACCGCTGAGGAAATTGAGCCCGTCGGAGTTTTCCGGGTCAAAGGGTACCTTTACGGCGTCATTGGAATTCTTAATATCAATAACGGTTTCAAAAATATTGCGCACGCCCTGCTGAATGTACTGACCCAGAGAGTGAAGGTCGGTGGAGAATATTACGGACGAGGGGAAAAGTCCCTTGCCGTCCTTGCCCTCGGACTCGCCGTAAAGCTGTTTCCACCATTCGCAGTACATCTGCAGAGAAGGCTCGTAGGAAACGAGAATTTCGGTGGATTTGCCGTTTCTGTAAAGGAGGTTTCTGTATGCGGCGTACTTCAGGCAGTCGTTTTTGTCAAGTGCGGGAGCCTGATAATCATTCATAGCGTCTGCGGCGCCCTGCATCATAGCGTCAATGTCTATGCCTGCCGCCGCAATGGGGAGAAGTCCCACAGCGGTAAGCACGGAGTATCTGCCGCCGATGTCGTCGGGAACCACGAAGGTCTCATATCCGCACTTGTCGGCAAGCTCCTTCAGCTTTCCGCGCTGTTTGTCGGTAGTGCAGTAAATTCTCTCACGCGCTCCGTCCTCGCCGTATTTCTTTATGAGAAGCTCTCTGAAAATACGGAATGCAACTGCGGGCTCTGTAGTGGTGCCTGATTTTGACACAACGTTCAGGGAAATATCCTTGCCCTCGCACACGCGAAGAAGGTCGCTGAGAGCGGAGGAAGAAATGCTGTTGCCGGAGAAGTATACGGATACCCCGCCGCCTACTTCGTTGTGCATATTGCCGTTTACGAATTCAATAGCGGAGCGGGCGCCCAGATAGGAGCCGCCGATACCGATTACTATAAGAACATCGCTTGTCTTTCTGATTTTCTCAGCCGCCGCCTTAATGCGTGCGTACTCTTCCCTGTCGTAGTCGACGGGGCGCTTACACCAGCCGAGAAAATCGGAACCTGCGCCGTTTCTGTTTTTAACAGTCTCAAGAGCCTTTTCAACCTCGGGTGCAATAGACTCAAGAGCGGTTGAATCAACAAAATTTTTGACAAACTTTTCGTTTAACTTAACTGACATTTTCCATGACCTTTCTTTTATGCAATCAATATGTATATATTACTATAAAGAAAAATCAATTTCAATAGAAATCGGAAAAATATAAGTTCTTTATAATTATTTTCGTCGAATTTTGTTCCTATATGTTACACAAATCAATCCGTTAAAATTCAATACAGAAGATAGCTTTGCAGTATCCGTTTCAGCACGCCGCCGAAGCTGATTTTGTCTATATCCGCGCAGGCGCGTATTTCGGCGCTTGCCACCGTCTCGCCGTCAAGCTCATAAGTCACGGTGCCGAGGCTGTCGCCCTCTTTCACGGGAGCCGCGCAGGACTCGTCATAGCTGAACTTTTTCTCGATTTTCTTATCGCTTCCCTTAGGAAGCAATACGGACACGGGGTCAATAACCGTGCCGACGCTGCTGCTGACGCCTCCGGTCACGCGCACTTCTTCACCCTCGCCGCCCTCGTCGGTAAAGACGCAGTAATTGGCAAAGCCCCAATCGAGAAGCTGAGTTGCCGCCGCGTTTCTTATATCCCTGCTTTCGCTGCCCATTATGACCGCAATCAAGTCCATACCGTCTCTCGAAGCCGTTGCGCTTATGCAAAATCCCGCCTTTGAGGTGGAGCCGGTTTTCAGTCCCGTTGCTCCGCTGTAAAAGCGGATAAGCCTATTTGTGTTGGACAGTCCGAAGGCTCCGTCTCTTATTGTATCCATCCATATGGAGCTGTAATTCAGTATAAGCGGATGCTTTGTAATCAGTTCTCTTGATACAAGAGCAATATCATACGCGCTTATGGTATGATTTACCGTGTCATCGTCAAGTCCGGTAACATTTTCAAAATTTGTATTCTCCATACCAAGCTCTGCAGCGCGTTCGTTCATCATTTTTACAAAGGCTTCCTCGCTGCCGCCCACTTTTTCGCACAGCGCTACCGCCGCGTCGTTTGCACTTGACACCACAACGGATTTCAGCATATCCTCAACGCTCATTTCCTCAAAGGGCTCCAGAAACACCTGAGAGCCGCCCATAGACGCGGCGTATTCGCTGACCGTTACCGTATCCGTAAGTGAAAGATTTCCGGAGTCTATTGCTTCCATTACAAGCAGCAGAGTCATAACCTTTGTAACGGAGGCTGGCGGCAGGGCCTCGTTGGGATTTTTGGCATACAGTACCCGTCCCGTACCCGCTTCCATAAGCACGGCGCTTTTCGCATTTACATCGAAAGGCGCGTTTTCCTCCGCCAAAATTGCACCAGCCGACGGTGCGCCGTTCAGCAGGCACATAGCGCAAAGCGCCGCAAGAAAAGCCGAAATCAACCTTTTCATATTATGCTACCCCTTTTTAATATTACTTGTACATATATATGGGAAAAGGCTGAAAATATGTCCGCGCCCGCGAAAAAAGGGACTTGCCGGCGGCAAGTCCCCGATAAATACAGTTTTATATAAAGGAAGTTAGGGAGATACAAACACGGAATTCAGTTTTTGCCGTCCTTGAGATAGCGGCGCCAATATATGCAGAGGGCAAGCCCGGGCAGAGTGCACATACCCACAAACACGGGATGACCGCTGAGTCGGCGAATTTCCCCGAGGGTTTTGCCGGCGGCTTTTCCGTAGAAAATAAGCAGCATAGCGCGCTTTATACGAAACGGCAGACAGCACCGCGGGTTAAGCCCCACTATCTGAGAGTGCATTTTCCCAAGAGGGTTTTTAACCCACATAGCAAGCCCCTGACGGGTAAGTCCGTCGCTTTGATACTCCGCCACATAAATTGCCTTGCTTATATAAACGGTTTTGTATTCATCGGCGCTTCCCAGCCACAAATGAGTCTCGTCCATAAAGCGCTCGTTTTCATATACGGGAAAGGGATACTTTTTCAAAACTTCCGTTCTGACAACCTCGCAGCAGTCGCCCGGGCGCCTGCCGTTTATCCGGTATTCTATATGGTCGGAAACGGTGTCATCGGCGCCTGCAAACTCCACTAAAGGAGTGCCGTCGCAAATGGCGCACTGAAAGCTGAGAATGCCGATTTCCGGGCGGTTTTCGTACTTGGAAATTTTATCGCATATTGTCTCTGCCGCGTCGGGAGTAAGGGTGTCATCGCTGTCAAAAATAAGCACCCAGTCCGATTTTATATAGGGGTGAGAGTAGTTCAGCGCGGTGTACTTGCCGCCGTTTTCCTTATAATAATACTCAGCGAAAATGCCGGTTTCCCGGGCAAAGTCCTCAATTTCGCGGCGGCTGTCCTCACTGCTTCCGTCATCGATTACAAGCCACTGAAAATCCCGTCTGGTCTGGTTTTTCAGAGTCTCAAACAGGGCGGGAAGAAACTCTTTTCTGTTATATATAGGCGTCAGCACCGTAAAAGAATACTGCATATCTGCATCCTCCCGAAATAATTTCCGAAAAAAATCTCAAAATATACAGAACACACAGCAAACGGGGAGACGCCCTATTGCTGTGTGCTGTATAATGATCGGATTGATTAAAAATTACTGAGCGTCTGCCGCTGCAGCCTTGGCATTTCTCTCGTCAAACTCACGCAGAGCCGCTCTCTTGGCAGCCTTATCTGCGGCGCGCTCGATTGCACGCTCCGTCATCTTTTCGATGGCGTGGTTTATATCGTCCGCCGCCTTATCAACATCGGCGCCGTATTCTACATTGAATTTGAAAACATCGGTGCCGTCTTTGAGTCTGAGTCCGAAGGAATGGACGGAAATATCTCTGCCGATAAGCTTTACAGTACTGTCCTCGATATAAGCCTTGTCCACATCCTGGAAAGGATATACGCCGCCGAACTCGTAATTTGCCTCTTCGGAATCGTCAAGGAGAGACAGGTGCTTTCCGTACACATAAATTTTTTCCTGTGTAAAGTACAGCTGAGCGGCGTTATAAGTGTCTGTGCGGTACTTATGGTCGGGACCCTTTTTGCAATGCACATTTTCGCCCTCGAAGTTAAAGCCTTTGAGGAAAACGGGGTTAAGTATTTTCAGAAAATTCTTTTCGTAAACCTCGTATTTGATCTGCGCCTGCTCGGGCATATCTTTGATTTTGCCGTATATCTCGTTGTCAATATCAGCCTCGGCAGACTTTGCACCTGAGCCGAATACCGCGACAGCCGCGCCTATCATCAGGACGATAAATCCGAAATTATAGCCGTTGCCGTTGGGTATAATGAACATCATAAGAAGCCCGACAATGCAGATTGCAACTCCTACAATAAGGAGGATGTTTATTCCCCTCGTAGTGAAATACTTCAAATTGCGTTTTGTTTCCATATGTATCTCCTGTATCTCCCTATGTATCCGCCGCTTTAGGCAGTTCCGGCTGACAATCTGCATATAATTGCAGCTTCGCAGTCTGTTTCTTATTAAATTATACACAAAGTCCCCGTCAAAATCAATATATCGGCGGGAAATAATATGAATTTTCGGTGAATATTTTTATAACAAACTCATTTTCCCTCATATGTGCGCCGAAAGCAGGCAAAAATACAAGCGAACATAAAGAAAGGAAGAAACGCAAAATGAAAAAAATTTTTGTTTTACTGTCACTTATCCTTGCAACGGTGCTGTGTGCCTTTTCCGTATCGGCAGAAGGACTCTCCCCTGCCCTTGACATTATTGCAAACGAAAGCACGGTTACCGTTTCCGCACTTTCCGGTGAAAGCGTAAGCTTTGACGCCGACAAATTTGCGGACGCCGCGGGAGACAGTCATGACAGCGTACGCATTACCTCACTTCCCCAAGCCGAAACCGGAACCCTGTACTACAATGACGCGGAGGCGACTGTAGGACAGGTTATCGCTTTTGACAAGCTGGAGGATCTGTCCTTTGTGCCCGCCGAGGGGGTTGAAAGCGCAAGCTTTAATTTCACTTACGACGGCGCGTACACCATGACCTGCTCAATTCTCTACGGCGACAGCGTCAACAATGCGCCCACTGTACTTCAGTGCCCCGCTCTTTCCACCTTTGCCTCCACAAACTGCTCCGGCACCATGAGAGCGGCTGATGCAGACGGAGACGCTCTGAGCTTTGAGGTATTGCAGTATCCCGAAAACGGACAGCTTTCCTACGACGAGCAAAGCGGAGATTTTGTTTACAGTGCTTCCGAAAAGACAGGCGAGGACAGCTTTGTCTATCGGGTGCGTGATGAATGGGGCGATGTATCCGGCGAGGGACGCGTCAGCGTCAATGTAAAGGCGGATACCTCGAGGATTACTTTTGCCGATGTGGAGGCTGACGCCTGCTGCGCAAGCGCCGCCGCTGCCGTTACGGATGCGGGAATTATGACCTTTACGGAGGACGGCGGCAAAAATCTGTTCCGTCCTACCGAGAAAATGACCCGTCTTGAATTTCTGGTTGCCGCTATGGACGCTTTCGGCGCGGACAAGCTGCCTAAGGCAGCAAACACAGGCTTTGCCGACAGCGACGATGTGGACAGCAAGTACAGAAGCTATGTTTACAGCGCTGCAAAGCTGGGCATAGTCAAGGGTATTGATACGGACAACGGCTGCTGTTTTATGCCAGACCGCAATATCACAAAAGCTGAAGCCGCAGTTATTCTGAATAATATTATAGGCTATGAAGCCGAGGAGGCATCTTCATCGCTTTACACCGACGGGGTGCCAGCATGGGCGCAGTCTTCCGTTGACGCCGTGTGCGAGCTCGGAATTATGGGGACATCAGGCGGAAGAATCGGTGCCGGCGACGAGCTGACCCGCTCGGAGGCGGCGCAGATGTTTTACGGCATTATGAATCTTATTTACGAATAAAAATATGAATAAACCGCCACCGGGCGGGAAAAATGAGTGTGTATGGTAAATACCGTACCCAAAAAAAGAAAGGACTAATATAAAATGAGTCAGAATCAGAATCAGCAGCAGAACCAGCAGCAGAATAAGAATCAGCAGCAGAACAAGAATCAGCAGCAGCAGCAGAACAAAGAGCAGAACAAGAATCAGCAGGAAAGAGAGCAGCAGAGATAACAAAACTGCGCTAAAAAAAGAAAGCCGCACTGCGGCTTTCTTTTTTTATAAATACTTGACTATTTCGGAGAGTGCTGATAGAATAACTAAAGAATTTTATTTACTTTGAAAGGCAAGGTAATTATTATGGCTGATAAAAAGCTGAAAATCGGTGTCGTCGGCTGCGGCGGCATCTTCAAGTGGGCGCATCTGACCGCTTATGCCCGTATGGACAATGTTGAGATCGTGGCTCTCTGCGACATAGTTCCCGGCAGAGCCGAGAGCATGAAAGAATTCGCTCACGCGACCTACAACAGCGATGTTCTGGACAATGCGAGATGCTACACGGAGTTTGACGAGTTTATAAAGGATCCCGATATTGAGTCCGTTGATATCTGCACGCCTAACTATCTGCACTCGCCCTTTGCGGTAAAGTCTCTGGAAGCGGGCAAGCATGTTTTCTGCGAGAAGCCCGACTCCGTAAGCGTAGAAGACACGGAGAAGATGAAGGCCGCAAGCGAGAAAGCCGGCAAGGTGCTTATGGTTATGAGAAACAACCGTCACACCGACGCCGCAAAGAAGCTGAAGCGTATGGCTGACGCGGGCGAGTTCGGCGATCTGTACTGCGGACGCTGCGGTTGGGTTCGCCGCCGCGGTATTCCCGGCAAGGGCGGCTGGTTTACCACCAAGGCGCAGTCGGGCGGCGGTCCTCTGATCGATCTGGGCGTACATATGATCGACCTTGCTATTTACATTATGGGCAATCCCACTCCCGTTGCCGTTTCCGGCGCTACATATTCCAAGTTCTCCGATGACACGGCTGAGGCTTCTTCCGAGCACGCCGCTTTCGGCGAGGCGTCCTCCGACGGCACCTTTGATGTTGAGGATCTTGCCATGGGCTTTATCAAGTTTGACAACGGCGCTTGTCTGCAGATAGAGTTCTCATGGGCTTCCAACATTGAGGAGGGCGACCGCAACTTTGTGGAGCTGCGCGGCTCCAAGGCAGGCTTCAAATGGGAGGATTCCGGAAACCGGGCAAAGATTTTCAGCGAGGCTTTCGGTCAGCTTATTGATGTTGATCTGAACATCAACAAGAATGTTCAGGGGCATGAGGGCAATCTGCGTCATTATGTTGATGTTGTTCTGAACGGTGCAAAGCCTGACTTTGAGCCTCAGCAGGGTATCAATATGATAAAGATTCTGAGCGCTATTTATGAGTCTGCACGGACAGGACACGAAGTATCTCTCGTTGACTGAAGTCCTGAATCGGTTGCAAAGATTTAGAATTTGAGAAAGCGCCCCGTATGGGGCGCTTTGGTTTTGTATCCAGATTTGATTGTTAGCTGATAGAAATGGAGTGAGTTTTTTCGAAGGGACTGCTGTCCCGTCAGCAGCCCCTCCGAGCCACCCTGCACGGCTAAAGAGAGGGGAGACGATGTATCTTCTCCCC
>JBJDYY010000148.1:0-13684 GCA_051867715.1 Candidatus Avispirillum sp. | reverse complement strand
AGCCGGGCAGGGTGGCTCGGAGGGACTGCTGACGGGACAGCAGTCCCTTCGAAATATCCTCTCTCAATTTCTGTAAACTAATTATCAAGTCTGAATTCCTCTTTCAACCGACAAATGCCCCCTGCTTCGCATTTGTTAAAATTAACTATTGACATCCGCTATGTTTAATACTATACTGTTTATGCTTAAAGCATATGTTTCATAACATAAGTTACAAATCAACCGAGGCTGACACAGATATATGGAACGCATAATCGAAATCGAACATCTTAACAAATCTTTCGGAGAGGTCAAAGCCGTCAGAGACCTTTCGTTTAATGTAAGACGCGGGGAGCTTTTCGCTTTCCTCGGCGTAAACGGCGCCGGAAAATCCACAACTATCTCCATAATGTGCTCCTGCCTTGAAAAAGACAGCGGCACCGTCAAAATCTGCTCTATGGACCCCGCGCATCAATGGTCGGACATCAGCAGACGAATGGGAGTCGTATTCCAGTTTTCCGCTCTTGACTCTGCCCTCAGCGTCCGCGACAATCTTGAAAGCCGTGCCGCGCTTTACGGCATAACGGGCGCCGCATTTGATAAGCGTCTCAAAGAGCTTTCCGCACTTCTGGAGCTTGACGGACTCCTGAGGCGTCCTGTGGGAAAGCTTTCCGGCGGACAGCGGCGGCGTATCGACATCGCCCGCGCTCTTGTTCACAAACCGGAAATCCTGATACTTGACGAGCCTACCACCGGTCTTGACCCCCAGACCCGCAGGCTTTTGTGGGATGCGGTTACTGGACTTCGGAAAAGTGAGAACCTGACGGTATTTCTCACCACTCACTATATGGAGGAAGCCGCCGACGCGGACTATGTGGTCATACTTGACGCGGGCAGTATTGCCGCCGAGGGAACACCGCTGGAGCTGAAAAACAAGTACACCGGGGATTTTATCACTTTGTACTCAGTAAGCGAAGACGCGGCGGCGTCTCTTGGTCTTCCCTTTGAACCTGTTCCCGGCGCGTACCGTGTGGAGGTGCCCGACACGGCTGCGGCAACAAAGCTTATACTGGAGCATCCCGATATTTTCACGGACTTTGAAATAACAAAAGGTAAAATGGACGATGTTTTTCTCGCCGTCACCGGCAAAAAGCTATCCGCCGACGAAAAGACAGATATCCCGGGCAAGCGCGGCAGGAAATAATAATCCCGCCGCTCTCTCCGAAAACATACGGTCGGTCTGATATCGCTTCGGCGGCAATATAACATATTCACAGAAAGCACGGTAACGATACTGATATGAAATGCTGTTTTAGTCTTATAAAGAGGAACTGTAAGCTGTTTTTCAAGGACAAGGGAATGTTTTTTACGGCGCTTATTACTCCGCTTATACTGCTTTTGCTTTACGCCACTTTTCTGGCAAATGTATACCGCGACAGCTTTGCTTCCGCCATGCCCGAGGGCTTTGCCATTGACGAAAGTATCATCGACGCCACGGTGGGAGGTCAGCTTGTTTCCTCCCTGCTGGCGGTAAGCTGTGTGACTGTGGCGTTCTGCTCAAATCTTATGACGGTGCAGGACAAGGTCACCGGCGCCCTTAAAGACCTGACGGTCTCCCCTGTCAGAAAATCCGCGCTGGCTGTGTCCTATTTTGCGGCTTCCGCTCTTGTGACGCTTATTGTATCCGTTACGGCTTTCGGTATTTGTATGCTCTATCTGGCAAAGGTTGGCTGGTATATGTCCCTGTCCGATGTGGCGCTTATGCTTGCCGATGTGCTGCTTCTGACCCTTTTCGGCACCGCTCTTGCCTCCTGCGTAAATTTTCCCCTGTCCACCAACGGTCAGGCGTCCGCGGTCGGCACCGTGATAAGTGCCTGCTACGGATTTATATGCGGCGCATATATGCCCATATCCAATTTTTCCGAGGGACTTCAGCGCGCGCTTATGTTTCTGCCCGGTACATACGGCACTTCCCTGCTGCGCTCTCACGCCATGAACGGAGTTTTTGAGGAGATGAAAAGCTCCGGCTTCCCCGACGAGATAGTTAAAATGATAGGCGACTCCATCGACTGCAATATATACTTCTTTGGCGATGAAGTAAGCGCATATGCCAAGTATCTTATACTGGGTGGGTCGACGGCGGTGCTTATCGGCTTATATGTGCTGATGAACTGCCTGAAAAAAAGGAGCAAATAATAAATCATATCAGAAAAGCCAGCGAGCGCACATATCTCGCAATAAGGTATATAAGAAATAAATAAAGGAGAAAACAATGCTTAAAATCAATAATCTGACCAAAAGATACGGCGACAAGGCAGCGGTAGACTCCCTTTCCCTGCACATTGCTCCCGGAGAGATCTACGGCTTTATCGGACACAACGGCGCGGGAAAAACCACCACGCTGAAAGCCGCCGTGGGTATTCTTCCCTTTGACGAGGGCGAGATTTTCATAGACGGTATATCCGTTAAGGACGAGCCGCTGAAAAGCAAAAAGCAGCTTGCATATATTCCCGACAATCCCGATCTGTACGATTATATGACGGGTATAAAATATCTGAATTTCATAGCTGATATTTTCGGGGTCAGCGCCGCCGACAGAAAAAGGCGTATTGAGGATCTGTCCCGGCGCTTTGAGCTTACAAAAGATCTTGAACAGCCCATTGCCTCCTACTCCCACGGCATGAAGCAGAAGCTTGCCATTATTTCCGCATGGATTCACGAGCCGCGGCTTATCATTATGGACGAGCCCTTTGTGGGTCTTGACCCCAAGGCATCTCACCTGCTTAAAGGCATGATGCGCGAGGTTTGCGACGGGGGCGGCGCAATATTTTTCTCCACCCATGTGCTTGAGGTGGCGGAAAAGCTGTGCGACAAAGTTGCAATTATCAAAAGCGGAAAGCTTATTCGCTCCGGTACCATGGAAGAAGTCAAGGGCGACGACAGCCTTGAGGATGTATTCCTTGAGCTTGAGGACAACGGCTGATAGCCGCGAGACAGCTTCTTTGTTTATAATTGAAAGGGTATAAATCAATGCTTAAAATCCTTATAAAAAAGCAACTGCTTGAGCTTAACCGCGGCTTTTTCTACGATCAGAAAAAGGGCAAAAGCCGCTCAAAAGCCGCAAGCATTGTACTGATAATTCTCTATGCGCTGCTGATTGTGGGCATTATAGGCGGTATGTTCGCTTCCCTTGCCTATGTGCTCTGCTCACCCCTTGTAAGTATGGGATCCGGCTGGCTGTATTTTGCCGTTTTCGGACTTATAGCAATCGCCATGGGCACCTTCGGCAGCGTATTCAACACCGCCGCCGCGCTTTACAATGCCCGCGATAACGACCTGCTTTTGTCCATGCCTATCCCGGTGCGCTATATCATAATATCCCGTCTTTTGGGAACTTATCTTATGGGACTCTTGTTTTCCGCAGTTGTCATTGTCCCCGCCGCCGTTGTTTATCTTATTACGGCTCCCGTGACTCCGCAGGCTGTAATCGGCGCCCTGCTTATTACTCTCACCGTTTCCCTTGCGGTACTGGTACTGTCCTGTATTCTCGGCTGGGCGGTGGCGAAAATCAGCGCAAGGCTTAAAAACAAAAGCTTTATTACGGCGCTTCTGTCCCTTGCGTTTTTCGCCGTTTACTATTTTCTGTATTTTAAGGCAAATGTGCTTATTCAAGGCCTTATTGAAAATGCCGCCGCAGTTTCCGACAAAATCCGCGCTTCGGCATACCCGATTTATCTTTTCGGCAGAGTCGGCGAGGGCAGTATCGGAGCTGCGGCAGCCGTACTTGCAGTTGTACTTGCGGCTTTTGCCCTTTGCTGGATTTTGATTTCAAAAAGCTTTCTCAAAACTGCGGCAGGCGGCAGCGCCCGCAAGGCGGATAAAGTACGCCGTGTCCGTGAGTCCGGCGTGAAAAGTCCGCGGGGCGCTCTGCTTGCAAAAGAATTCAGACGGTTTACGCAAAGTCCCCTGTATATGCTGAACTGCGGTCTGGGGATACTGTTTATGCTCGCCGCCGCAGTGTTCGTTATAATAAAGGCTGACTTTCTGCGCTCCCTTTCCGCCGAGTTTCTCGGAGACAGGGCAGGCGCTTTGGGAATAGTTCTTGCTGCGGCGCTGTGCCTTATTGCGTCAATGAACGATATGACTTCTCCCTCCGTATCTCTTGAGGGAAAAAGTCTGTGGGTCGTGCAGTCTCTGCCCGTTTCTCCTCAAAGCGTACTCCGTGCAAAAATCGAAATGCATTTGTGGCTGACCTCTGTGCCCGCCCTGCTTTGCAGTGTGTGCGCAGTCATCGCGCTGCGCCCCGATCCGCTGTCTGCCGTTGTGGCAGTAGTTTTTCCGCAGCTTTTCATTCTGCTTTTTGCCTGCCTCGGTCTGTTTCTCAATTTAAAAATGCCCAACCTTTCATGGACAAACGAAACCGTGCCCATAAAGCAGAGCCTGCCCGTTTTGCTGGCAATGTTCGGCGGCTGGGGATTTGCAATACTGTTCGGCGGTCTGTACTTTTTGCTGTCAGGCTTTGTAAACACAGCGGTTTACTGCGCTGTATCTGCCGCAGTTACAGTTGTTATCTGCATTTTGCTGTTCCGCTATTTAATGAAAAAAGGAGCAGAAACCTTTGCCCATCTGGCGTAAGGCTCTACTCCTCCAGTCCGTATTTTGTTTTGATTCTGTCAAGCTTTTCAAGCATGGGCTCCGACAGTATAACCAGGAAAAACGCCGTTGCAAGGCCGTGAACCAGATCCATGGGGAAGCCTGTTACATATGAAGCTATTACGGTTTTCATATTGAAGGACTCCGGCGACCACATCAGCACGGAGGCGGGATTCATTATGCCGCCGTAAATCACTACGGCGCACAGAGCACCGAACACGGCAAGAGACAGTTTTGTACGGCGCAGCGCTCCTTTTCTGAAAAGCACTCCCGCAAGAAATCCCACAGCACCCATGCAGAACATCTGCCACGGCGTCCACGGTCCCTGGGAAAACATCAGGTTTGAAACCAGCATGGAGGTACTGCCCACGATAAAGCCTGTCTCGCCGCCGAGAGCGACCCCGGCGATTATCGTCATTGCCATAACAGGCTTGAACTGAGGCAGCATAAAGAATACCGCCCGTCCCGCTACGGTCATGGCGCACAGCACTGCTACCACGGCAAGCTCCCGCGCCTTCGGCTTTCTTCCCTCGAAGATAAGGAAAAACGGCACCATGCTTTCCATAAGCACCAGGACGGATATGAGTCCGTAGCTGTTTGCTCCGAGATACGCTATGCCCAGCAGCAATGTCAGCGGGATGGCTAGCACCACTATGACCGCCGCGACGACAGTTCTTTTTGCAAGGCGGCGCTTCTTTTTCTCAGAGGGCTGACACGGAGGAGGCGGCGATTTTTTGGCAAGGCAGGCTGCCGCGCCGAAAAGGGACAGAATAAGAGAAGCGTATATTATTAGCTGCTCTTTTGCCGGGGCGGTAATACCCTCAGGACTTACAAGCTTTGTAAAATCCGTAATGCTTGCGGCGTATATGAGAATCGCCGCTGATATTGCAATAAATATTCCCGCAAGAATTTTACGCCATGTCTTCAGCGGTTTCGGACAATTCACCGAAGCCGCTTTTTTTATGTTCTTTGTGTCCGTGACGGCAGTATCAGTCGTCTCAGCAGCTTCCTCACAGGGAAGCTCCGCGGTCTCAGTAAGCTCGTCCGATTCGTCCGATTCGTCCGCTTTCTCCGTCGGTGCGCCGAAAGAAAACAGCACATGGGAAACCGTGACGGCGCGGGGCACAATTTCCTTTGCCATACGGTTTGCGGAGGTGGTATAGAAGGTATTGCCGGAGAAGAAATCGGCAGGGGTTCCCTCGGCGGTAATGCTGCCGTCGAACATAAGTCCGCAGCGGTCGGCGTATTCGGCGCAGAACTCGGTGTCGTGGCTTACGCACAGAACAGACACACCGCGGCGGCAAAGCTTTTTAAGTATACCCGCAAAACGTCGTTTGAAATCGGCGTCAAGTCCTTTTGTGGGCTCGTCAAGGAGCAATATATCAGGATCGCCGAGAAGGATTTTAGCAAGCGCAGCCTTTTGTGCTTCCCCTCCCGACAAATCGAAAGGATGGCGCTCCAGCAGCGAGTCTATTTCGCAGAGAACGGCTGCATTTTGCACCCGTATTTGCTTTTCGTTTTTATCGAGAGGAGAGCCCTCAAGCATTTCAAGAAGATCCTCGCCCACTGTCTTTTTGACAAACAGAGTCTGAGGATACTGGGGCAGGACGCCGATTTTTGCAGAGCATTCCACCGCTCCGCGACAAGGCTTTGAAAGTCCTGCCAGAATGCGCAGCGCGGTAGTCTTTCCCGCGCCGTTGCCGCCCATAAGAGCGTAAAACCCGCCGCGGTAAAGTGTGATGTCAAGTCCGCGAAGGATGTCTTTTGACTCGTCCGTGCCGTAGTGAAACCATAAATTCCGTGCAGAGAGCACTGCATCCTCTTGCGTCTTCTGCGGTACCGCTTCGGGAGTTTCGGTCTCTTTGGGCGGTTTTATTCCGGCGTACTTTTCGAGAAACGCTTTTCCGTCTCTGACGCTTACGGGACATTCAAATTCGGAATCAAGCCGTGACCAGATGCGCATTGCCGCGGGCATGGCGCAGAACATAGGGCGCCCGCTGTCTTTAAGAAAAGCGCCTGCCTCCCTCGGCGTGCCGCTGAAAAGCACCCTGCCCTTTTCCATATACAGCACTCTGTCAGCGTAGGCAAAGGCTTCTTCAAGACGGTGTTCGCTGAGTATTACCGTTGTGCCGAGCTCACGGTTAATTCTGCCAAGCTCGGACAAGAGCTTTTCCGAGGCTATGGGATCAAGCTGCGCGCAGGGCTCGTCAAGCAGCAATACATCGGGCTGCATTGCCATAACGGAGGCGAGGCACAGAAGCTGTTTTTCGCCGCCGGAAAGCTCGCTGACATTTTTATAAAACCAATCCTCAATTCCGAAAAACGCGGCGGTTTCCGCCACGCGGCGGCGTATCACGGCGCTTTCAAGTCCGAGACTTTCAAGACCGAAAGCGAGCTCGTGCCACACCTTATCGGTCACCACCTGATTTTCCGGGGACTGCATGACAAAGCCTATACGGGACGCCTGCTCTCTTTGCGGGACGCTCTCAAGAGGGGTGTCCATAAAACATATTTCACCGCTGATTTCCCCGTGAGGCTGAAGTACGCTTTTAAGCTGGCGCAGAAGCGTTGTTTTTCCGCATCCGGAGGCGCCGCAAAGAACGGCAAAAGAGCCTTTTTCAACGGAGAAAGAGACCCCGTCAAGGGCAGTCTCTCCGCTTGCAGCATATGAAAATTTCAAATCTTTTACGGTGTAGCAGTTCACGGCGCACCTCCTTTCGGATACCGGAGTTAATCAATCATCGAATTTCACCCGCGAAACAAGCACGGGAGTAAGGCAAAGAAGCAGATATGCAATCTGAAAACTTACGGTCAGCGGGGTTATCCCTACCCATTTTACGCTTGGGAAATAACGGAAAGCAAGTCCGTTTGAAATACAGCCGAACAGAATAAAAGCGCCGAGAACGCACAGAGCGCACAGCACCGCCCTGTCCCGCATTTCGAAGCGGTAGGCGCGATAAGCGCTTCTGCCCTTTAAGCCGTAACCGCGGCTTTTCATACTGTCAGAGGTATCAACGGAGTTTTCAAGTGACCATGTGACGGCTATGGAAAATACAGCCGCCGCGTTCTTCATTCGGGAAACAATGCCGCCTTTTGAAATATCCCTGCCGACGCACTTTCTTGACTCGCTCACAAGAATAAGCCGCTTTCTGAACAGGGGCACAAAGCGCAGCGTCATACTGAGCAGCAGGGACAGTGACGGTATTATTCTGCCGAAAAGGTACACGAATTTATCGCTTGTAAACACTCGGTTGATATTTACAAACCATAAAAGAGATGCGGCAAGCACTGCCCCCGCCGAAATTCCGTAAAGTATGCTCTCAAGGGTCAGGGGATTCCCCCACGGCAGATAGCAAAGCATTGTTACCCCCTGATGGTTGAACGCGGGGTTTATTAAGGCGGTGAGAAGTATGACGGGCAGACTGATTTTCAGCGTGTTGACAGCCGCCATCGCTCCCTGCGCCGTCGCCGCGTATATGGTTGCGGCCGCAAGGGAAATCAGCTGGCTTGCGGGATGGCGCAGCACCACGGTGAAACCCAGAACAAAGGCGAAGTACACAAGGTTTACAACAGGATGAAAATATGAGAACTCGTCTCTTCTTGTTTTTGCCTGCATCATTTTGAGTTTCCTCCGCCCTCGGCGCCTACATCCTTGCCGAGGTCGCAGGTATAGCGCCACTGCACCGAGTCACCCTCGGAGAGAACATAGCGGGAGCAGCCGTAATTGGGACTCCATCCGTTTACCAGATATGTCCATCCCGAAAGAGGTCCGCAGTCAAATTCGTACAGATTTCCGATGCCCTCCACATATGCGCTGTTATACATGGGAGTCTGGGACGCTTCAAGGTGAATGCCCTTTTCTCTGCATACACGCGAAAGCACATCCCACACGCTCTCGCCCTCGTAAACCGTAACGCTCTGTTTCTTCAGAATAATGCCGTCTGAGGGCAGTACCTCAAGCTTTGCGCTGTCAAGCTCAGACAGGTTATTGAATATAGAAGTACATTCTATTGAAAAGGTACACTGAAAGCTTTTTTCTTTATTTACGGTCTGATCCTGCGGCTCCGACGGCAAAGGCTTGCCCTCGGGCACAGGGTCTGTTTTATATTCGTTCTGCCCTGTGGAGCTGCCGTCGGAATACACCTTGCCGTCCCCGCCGCCCTCGGGATTTGTAAGGTACGGATCGGTTTCAGCCTCGCTGACGGAGCTGCCGGACGAAACGGCAGAGTCATGCTCTTCGGGGTCATTTTCCGTATCCAAGCCGCTCTCGCCGCCTTCTCCGATTATAACAAAAGTACCTGTCTGCTCTGTTACGGAAAAGTTGAGAATGCTTGTACCGCTTCCCGTGACGGAGGCGGTGCAGACAGCAGTTTTTGTGCCGTCGGCTTCAAGGCGGTAAACAACCGCTTCATTTGTATTCCATTTCGTATCAAGATACACGGAAAGAACTGCGGGAAAGCCGAAAGGCTCAACGGAAGCGAAATCCGCTTCAATGGTCATTACCCCGTCTGCAGAGCGAAATTCGGCGGCAAGGTTAATATCGTGAAGTTCTCCCTCCATGTCGCTTGAGAAAAAAGTCCACTCGTATCTGTATGCGCCGGATTTTCCGGAAAATACAGCTACGCTGCCGCCGTCTCTGATATTTTTCAGAACGGATGCTGTTATAATTCCGTCCTCCGGAATGTCAGAGACTCCCTTATAAGTAACGGAAGAAAAGGATGAGCAGGAGCACAGCCCCAAAAGCAGCACAAGCAGAATAATTACGGATATACAGCGTTTCACAAGGCTTTCTCCTTTTAGTTTAATAATCGGCGCAGACAGCGCGGTAATACGCAGAATAGGTTATTTTCCTACGGCAACTCTGCCGTTTTGCGTTTTAAGAGTACCGTTGGAAGAAGCAAGGCTTTCCGTCTCGTCGGAGGCGGCAAAAACCGCGTCTTTGATGTTCAGTTCATAAACCTCACCGGCTCTCGCGCTGCCGCGAAGGCGGAATTTAAGCCGCAGCACCGTATGATCGCCTCTTCCGAGAAGATCGCGGGAAAAGGCGTATCTGCCGCCCGTCATGTCAAGATACATAACATTTATTACGCCGCTTTTGTTACACGCTTCGGCGTTTACATTCCAATCAGGCAGTTTTTCTCCGTTCTTTGTGCCGTCTGCGCTGTCGGTAACAAATACATTGCCCTCATCAATACCGAGAAACTCAAGCCGTGAGGGATCGAACTCAACAGACAGGCTTGCAGCGGGGTACAGCGCGTCGCCCAAATCGCTTACGGTGACATCCACAGTAAACTCACCCCTGTCTGCGGCGCTTTGCTTCGGCGGAGTTTCCACCGTCAGGGTCGGGACTCCGCCGATTCTTTGACCGGACAGCAGGAAAAACAGGCATACCGCAAGAGCCGCAATCAGCAGAAGTGCTGCGGCAATGGCGATAACCATTTTAATTATGTCGGATCGCTTCATGTTATGTTTCATAATGTTTCACCTTATGCGGCTGCCGGGTATACGCGGCGCAAAGCGGACGCTTTTCAGTTTCAGTTCAATTTAAGTTTAGTTTCCTGCAAGACCTGCGGCTCTTGTGACAACGGCGTAATCGGAGCCGTTAACAAAGGCTTCAACTATTCCGAGGGCGTCAAAGGTATTTATTCTTGAGTCGCAGTTTACATTAAGCGCAAGGATTTGTGTATCTGTAGGCTCACCGGATTTTCTCAGCCAGAAATCCACTTCGGCAAGAGCGTCCTGCGCGTTTACGATTCCGTCGCGGTTTATGTCGCCGAAGCTTACGGTTTCGGGAGATTTTGCTGTGTTGTATGTGTAGTTTTCCGCTTTACCGAACTGCTCGTTTGCAACGGACGCGTCAACTATTGCCACATAGCTGTAAAGTCCCGTTTTTTCGCTTATTTCAGGGCTGTATAAAAACTCAACGGTGTTCTCGCCGTCACTGTATACAAGGCTCGCACATTCTTCAAGTGCCGCCACGGACACGGCTATTGCCTTTTTATCAGTAGGAATCAAGTCCACGCCGTCTCCCTGATACAGGCAAAGCGCGCTGTATGAAATGCCGGCAACAAGCGAAACCGTTCCGGCCGCATTGGCAAGGTCGGCGACTATCATGGAGCTTTCGTCAAAAGAATCGGAGGAAAGCTTCACGGACAGACCGCTTACGGCAACGGATATTTCGGGAGTCTCGCTTATATCGACAGTCTTATTGAGGCGAAGGCTTACGGTAAACAGAGAGGAGAGAGCCGCGCCGCCCGAAAGATCAAGGTCGGAATTTGAGACCGCGTCAAAATACACGATACGGAGCTTGCCCGTGCTCTTTTCAAGATTATAGGCAAGAGTTCCGCCGGTAAGTCCCTCGGACACCTTTACATCGGTCACATCAAGGCAGTCGGGAATATTCACTATGCAGTCCGTAAGCTTATAGCCGCCGTCGTTATTCCAGCCGGACACACTTATTTCGGCGTTAAAAGCGGTGTTCACGGTCGCGCCCAGCTTTTCGGGCAGCGTGAGATATGCGCACAGCTTATCGGTCTCGGTAGCGCCAAAGGCGTCGGTCATATTGTAAAGGGAATTCTGCCCGCTCAAAAGTCTCTTGTATGCAACGAGAGCGTAAGCGGACTGTATGGTCGCCATGGCGTTTCCGCCGTCGCCTGCAACATGGCAGAACATACCTGAGCTTTCGTCGTAGAAGCCAAGCAGAGCCGAAAGGAGTGAGCCCTCGCTCTTTACAAAACGGGAGTCCGTCGCGGGGTCTATACCGTGAGCGGCGCAGGCTACTGCTATCTGTGCGGCACTTTCGGCGGAGGCGCTTCCCCACGCTTCAAAACTACCGTCGTTTTTCTGCATTGCTGAAAGAGCCGAGAAGGCTTTATCGCAGGCGTCGCTGACTGTGCTGTCCGAGGTATAGGGCGCAAGCGCCTGAAGCGCAATTGCCGTCATATCGGGATCGGCTGCGCTGCCGAAGAATGCCCAGCCGCCGTCCTCAAGCTGTTTTGAAAGGATGTAGTCAACGCACTGCCGGCGTACGGTAGCATCCCCGGTTTCGTAATTATTAGTATCTAGGGCAAGAAGCGCGTACACAGCACCGTTAAGTCCCTGTTTGGTCACCCATGAGAAATCGTCGTAGGGAGAAATAAGATTCCAATCTCCCACACTGCGGGCATCGCGGCCGATAGAAGACAGTGCGATTATTAGGCGGGAGTTTTCGGTGGATTTTGAAGCGTCCAGAGCGCCGTTCATATCTACGCTTTGAGCGGTTTCTCTGACAGTTTCGGTTACGCGGTCAAGGTATGCGGTAAAGTATTCGTTGTCCTTTGCGTAGTACTCACCGCGGGCAAGAGTCATAACAGTCCACTCACCGCCGTCAGCGCCGAAAGAGGGAGCGGGATATGCGGCTGCAAGATATGCAAGCGTACTGCTGAGTACGGCGTCGGCTTCGGCTTTCACAGCACTGCTTTCCTCGGCTGTTTTAAGAGCCTTGAGTGCATTGTCAACCTCCGTCTGCGTCGCCGTAAGGTCTCCCATAACTTTAAGCGCCGCGCTTTGCGCGTCCGCGTTTGTATCGAAAAATCCGGTTTTGGCAAGGCGGGCGTACTCTCTGTGCAGGTCGTCCTTGTTCGCGCCCTCGAAATAGGGCTCGCACCAGCCCAGATCATAACCCAAATCGTTGCCGTAGCCGTAAACGGAGAAATTGCAGCGAATTACGCTGCCGTCACCGAAGGTATGTCCCTCGGCCTCCGCCTCCGCCGCTGTATAGGCTCCGGCTCCCACACCGGGCATATAGTGATCGACGGTAACCATCCAGCCAGCCATGCTGCCGTAATCAAGCTCGCCCAGCCATTCGTCGCTGTTCCCGTCGTTATTATCATTGGAGGGACCGCCGTTTTCGGTGATAACAGAGGGAATATCAATAAATCCCTTGTCGACGCCCTTTATTGCCTGAAGATAAAAGGATGACATATCTCCGGCGCTTTGCCATTCAATACCGTTATCAACAAACAAAGCCACAAGTACCGCCGCGGGTGTCAGTGTGTCGGCGGTATATGTATCAATACCTTTTGAAGAAAGAATCGTATTTATTTCCGAAAGAGTATAGGCTGCAGGTTCAATGAGCATTCCCTGCCCTATTGTTGCAGCCTCCACGGATACTGTTACGGTTATGTCACCGTCGCTGTCGCCTGCCATAACCATGACGGCAAAGGAACCGGCCGCCAGAACAGCGGCAAGCAGTACGCTTATAAGGCGTCTTGAAAAGTCTTTTAACATTTTTGTCTTCCTTTCTTTTATCCCCAATATTCTGCAGTCAGATCCTGCTTTTGCCGCCTGAAAGCATGCACTTTGAAAATGTGAACGGCGAAACCGAAAAACAAAAAAGTGCGAAAAGCGCCGCTGCCCAAAAGGCTCGATTTCGGCTGCGCTCTTCACACCAAAGTGCGACTGACCAAAGAAAATACGGCAGGTATCCTGACTTATGAGCGCCGACAAATGCCCGCATTTTTCATTTGCAAACGGGCGCGGCGCGGTCAAATACAGTAATGGCGGTTGCTCCGGACTCGAACCGGATTTCCTTTTCATCTACTCAGCTAACAACTTTTCAAACCGTATTTTCGTGTAGAATATTAAGTTTTTTCGGGTTTAGTATAGCACAGATTTATGTATTAGTCAATTATGCTTGAAAAATTTTCCGTGGGTGAAATGGAGAAAAAGTGGCATAAGATATGGGTATAGAATTCAGATTTGATAATTAGTTGATAGAAATTGAGAGAGGAATATTCGAAGGGACTGCTGTCCCGTCAGCAGTCCCTCCGAGCCTCCCTGCCCGGCTAAAGAGAGGGGAGACGATGTATCTTCTCCCCTCTCTTTAGAATCTCTCCCCTCTTCTCGACACGTTGGCAACTGCAAATCGATGAGTTGAAAGAGCATAACACATTCGACTAAGTGAAAAGGAGTTTGTACCGTTAGCCTAAAACTGCTCGTTTCGCGACAGAAATGAAGCAAAGCTAATGAGCGTGTCGATAGCAGACTTGAAGCTACCCACAGAAGGCAAGAA
>JBJDYY010000147.1:0-13760 GCA_051867715.1 Candidatus Avispirillum sp. | reverse complement strand
ATGTAACGAAGACTATCGTTGCTACCGATACTGCTACCGGCATCGTAGAGACCTACACCGTAAACGTAACCTTCGGTTCTTACAACTGAGTTTACAAACGGCAGGTAATTAAATAACTAAACGGTACACCCCGCTCCCTTGGGAGCGGGGTGTATTTGAGAACGGAGAAATAATGGCAGAGCGAATTTTGTGTGTACTGGGAAAACTAAAAGCCGGCGGCGTGGAGAGTATGATGTATTCTTACTACCGTCTGCTTGACAAAAGTAAGTGGCAATATGATTTTATATATGAAGAAGGCTCGAAGTTCTGCATTCCCGAGGATATTCTGCAGATGGGAGCCGGAGCCTTTTTAGTGCCGAGCGTATCAAATCCCGTAAAATATACAAAAGCAATAAAAGAAATAATCCGAAAAGGCGGCTACCATATTATTCACTCAAACCTTAATACCCTGTCCCTGTTTTCGCTGTGGGCGGCCAAATGCTGCGATGTAAAAATCAGAATTCTTCATAATCATTCAACTTCTTCAGGTGTTGAAAAAAAACGCGACCTCTTGAAAAAGATACTGCGCCCGTTTAGCCGCGCTCTTGCTACACACTGCTGTGCTTGCTCGGAATATGCCGGCAGATGGATGTACGGGGACCGCGCTTTTGATGCGGGTAGGGTAACGGTGTTTCGCAACGGCGTGGACACCGATAAATTCAGCTTCAATGCGGAAAGCCGTAAAGAAATCCGCCGTGAATTCAATATTGAAAATAAGACCGTCATAGGCCATATAGGCAGATTTAACACGCAAAAGAATCATACCTTTCTTATGGACCTGTTTCGGGAATATCATATAACTAATGCCGATTCTGTACTGCTGTGCGTAGGCGGCGGCGAGCTTATGGATGAAATTAAAGAATACGCTGAAAAGTCCGGAATCGGCGACTGCGTGATTTTCGCAGGGTACAGAAACGCCGATATATATAAGTTTTACAGCGCATTCGATGTATTCGTCCTGCCGTCTCTGTATGAGGGGCTTCCCGTTGTTGCTGTGGAAGCCTGTGCCGCGGGACTTCCCGTGCTTATGTCGGAGTTTGTAACGAAGGAAGCGCTTATTACAGATAAATGCTTTCAGCTTCCCATTACCGATCCAGCTGATTGGACGGATAAAATCTCATCTGTTATTGGCTGCGACAGAGAAGCGGTCGCATCACAGATGTCTGACGGCAGCTTTAACATAAAAAACTGCGTAAAGGAGCTTGAGGACTATTACAGCATGTGCCTCTCCGAAATATGAAAAAAGTCGTACATTTCATAATAACCGATGTGTTTTCCGGAGCGGAAAGCGTGGCGGCGCACATAATAAAAAACCTACCGCCCGACTGGCAGGGGTATTATGCCGCTCCCGAGGGCAGGGGGCTTGAGACGGTACGCGCTATGGGAGTTAACGCGATTCCCTGTAATACCTCCGATATTAAGGACATAAAGCGCGTATATAATGAAATAATGCCTGACGCTGTTCACGCTCATGACCCGCGTATGAGCTTTAACTGCGCGCTTGCGGGGATTCCGTTTGTTGCTCATCTTCATAATAATAATCCATGGCTGCAGAAGCTGTGTCCCAACAGCATCGCTCTCAGATATGTATGCAAAAAAGCGGCGCGGGTACTGTGCGTGTCGCAAAGCATAATTGACGAGTATATTTTCAAGGGCTCAATGGAGAAAAAGGCTGAGGTGCTTCACAACTGCGTGGACGCTGACGAGGTAAAAAGTCTTGCCGCAGAGCCGGTCAGTGAAAAATTCGACCTATGCTTTGTCGGCAGGATGGAAGAAGAAAAGAATCCCTTTGATTTTGTCAGGATTGTTGCGGACTTAAAAGAGCGACTTCCCAAGGTGAGCGCGGTTGTGCTTGGAGACGGGGCGCTCCGCGCTGAGGCAGAGACTCTTGCCGCGTCTCTCGGTCTTTCGGAAAATATAGCTTTCAAGGGCTTTGACAGAAACCCGTATAAGTATATGGCCGCTTCAAAAGTGGGAGTCCTTACCTCAAAATGGGAGGGCTTCGGACTTGTAGCTGTGGAACAACTCCTGCTGTCCAAACCCTTTGTCGCCTATCCGGTTGGCGGACTTGTAAATATAGTAAACGATGAAAACGGCAAGCTGTGCCGTGATGGTTCTCAGATGTGCGACGAGCTGTATATGCTGCTTACGGACGGGGAGTATTATAACAGAAAATCACAGGCGGCGTCCGATTCCGTTGCCCGCTTCTGCGATAGGGATGGATATACAAAGCGCCTGCTTGAAGCGTACAGCCTCTGCGGAAAAGCATGCGTGGATTGACAATCGGCCCTTGTGAGGGGGGACTGTCAAAGCCTGTGGGGATTGACAAGCAGCACCCGCTGTGATAAAATATTTTATACTTTATAATATCAGAAAGGCACGGTCCGGACTTTGGAGTATATACTGTCTCTGCTGCTGCTCGCACTGAATCTGATTGATTACGAGCACAATATAAATAAAGCAGTATTTTTTGCTGTGGGTCTGGTGCTTTTCTGCACTCTTTTTGCTTTTTGCTTCAAAAAGAGTAAGAATTTTCTTGCTGCCTGTCTTATGATGCTTTGCCACACGTGGCAGATTTCCTGGATAAATATATTCGGCGATCCCACTACATCGCTTCAGCTTCCATGGTTTTACATTATAGGCGTGTTTGTACTTTTTTACGCTGTCCTTAATGCCAGAAAGCTTATAAAATCTCAGGTGGGAAGCGTTCTTCTTATTGTATTTGTTTGTGCATTTATTCTGTCTGTATATCCGCTATTCAGGTCTCGCTCACTAAGCGAGGGGCTTAAAGAGTATATAATGATAGGCTTTTTCCTTGTGCTTGTATTTATTGCGGCGCTGTGCTCGTCTACGGTGCCTTATGAAAGCAAAAAGCATATCGAAAATGCCTTTATGTTTGCTGTTGTCGTGACTTCGGCGATGCTTATATTCCAGTATGCGTATTACAGTGCCACAGGTACCGCAATCTTCAAATTCTCCGTCGGTCAGTATTTTGACGAGACTATGAGCAGCGCAAAGCTATTGATGGAGGACACAAGCTGTTCCACCATTATGCTTGGCTGCGGAGTCTTTTATATGCTTGACAGGCTGAATAAAAAAACATGGCTTCTTTACGGCTCCATGCTGCTCGTTACCGTAATCGGGCTTGCCTTTACCACCCGCCGGACAAGCGTTATTTCCCTTGTAATAGTTCTCGTTCCTTATGTATTTATCCATTATAAAGGAACGCTGAAAAAGACAGTGATGCTTCTGACTGTGGCTTTGACAGTGGGCGTAATGATTGCCTATCTGCTGGTGGCAAGACCCGTTGACGATCTCAGTCAGATAATCAATGAAAACGGTCGAATGGAGTATTATATAAACAGTCTGCGCGTCTTCTTTGAAAATCCTTTGGGAATCGGGTATGATAACCTGTATCTTGCGGACGCGGTGGGCGGATATATTCCACATAATACCGTGCTTCGATGGCTTGTAATGGGCGGTATTCCTTTTGCTGTGCCCATGGTGGCTGTCATGCTGCTTACAATAAGAGAATCGTACAGAAAAAGGTTTGCCGGTGAATTCTGGATAGTTTTGTATACACTATTTGCTTCAAACTTCATACCCGATATACTGAATGCAAGGTTTTTTGTAATTCCGTGCATGACTGTGTTCCTGTTCAGCAGGGCAATGCCCGAAAACAGCGCAATTTCAATTCAAACGGAGGTGTCGCAAGATGAAAGAAGTATTGATGTATCACCACGGCAGCAGCCAGAATCACGGCTGTGAGGCAATAATCAGAACAATCTCCGGAATAATTGACGAAAAGTATCCGGACACACACTACACGGTGTCTTCCTTAAAACCCGAGCATGACAAATTCTATATAGGCGAGCAGAACGGTAAGTATGACTTCATATATTCCGATATTATGCTCACACGTCTCAGGGCTCTCAGGTATTATTATATAGGCGCTTTCGGAAAGCTTTTTCACAGGATACCCATGTTCTCTCTGCTGTTCAAAGACACTGCAGAGGCAGCAAAAAAGGCGGATCTTATAATTTCCGTGGGAGGGGACAATTATTCGTACGGGACAAGCACCGGATTTACTACCATTGACAATTACCTTCGCCGGCTGTGCCCTTGCTCCGTTTTGTGGGGATGCTCCATAAATCCGGAACTTCTTGAAGGGCATGCTAATAAGTACAAGCTTAAAGGACTCAGCCGTTTCTCCCTTATCACCGCAAGGGAAAGCATTACTTACGATGCGCTGATAGAACACGGACTTAAAAATGTAAAGCTTTATCCCGACCCGGCTTTTACCCTGCCTACGGCAGAGGTTACGGAGCCTATGTTTGAAAACGGACGGGATATAGTGGGCGTAAACCTAAGCCCTCTTATTTGCAGCTATGAAAGCGGTGACGGTATAACTTTGCGCTCATATACTGCGCTGGTACGCCGCATACTTGATACTACCGATTGGAATGTTGCACTTATTTCCCATGTTATTAAAAAGAATACCAGCGACAGCGATTCTGCACGTGAGATAATGAAGCAATTCCCCAATGAAGAACGAATTCGCCTGTTTGACCGCGGAGATGCCACGCAGATTAAGGGCTGCATATCAAAATGCCGTTTTTTTGTAGCGGCAAGGACTCACGCTTCAATTGCAGCATATTCCAATTGCATTCCCACTCTGGTAGTCGGCTATTCCGTAAAGGCAAAGGGAATAGCTAAAGATCTTTTCGGCAGCTGGGAAGACTATGTGCTTCCTGTTGAAAGCCTTTCCGATGAAAACAGCCTGTGCGAGGCATTTGACAGTCTTGTGAAAAACGAGGACTCCGTGAGAAATCGCCTTGAAAGTATAATGCCCGATTATATCAGACGCGCACGGGAGGCGGGAGATGAAATAGTACGTCTTATGGAGGAGTGCTGCCGTGGTTAACCAGCGCCGCAGCGGAGCCGTTCTGTCATATGTTTACATAGCGGTAAATATGCTGGTCATGCTGGTGTATCAGCCGTTTGTGCTTCGCATTCTCGGCTCTTCCGAGTACGGTTTGTATCAGCTTACCGCTTCGGTTATACAATACCTGACAGTTATGGATCTGGGCTTCGGCAACGGTATAGTGGTGTTCAGCACCAAGTACCGTGCCGCCGGAAAATACGAGGAGGAAAAACGCCTTTTCGGAATGTTTTCCGTGATATTTGTGGGTATTGGTATAGTTGCTACCTGCGCGGGACTTGTTCTGACATTCAACGCCCACAGAATATTTGCTGCATCCCTTACGGCGGCGGAAATCGAAAAAAGCAAGATTCTTATGCTTATTCTGTCCGTCAACATCGGTGCGACTTTCTCCATGACCATATACAATAATATAATCATTTCTCACGAGAAATTTATTTTCTCAAAGCTCATAACTATCGCAAGGGTTTTACTGAATCCTCTGATTATGCTGCCGCTGCTTTTGCTTGGCGCCGATTCCGTGGCAATGGTGTCTGTGCTGGCTTTGGTAAATGTAGGCTGCCTTTTGTCAAATTATATTTACTGCCGGAAGGTGTTGGGCGTACGCGTACGCTTTTGCGGATTTGACAAAGCGGTATTTATTCAGATTTTTTCCTATTCCGTGTTTGTTTTTTTAGCGGAAATCGTGGACAAGGTAAACTGGTATGTGGATCAGGCAATTCTGGGCGTGGTACGTGGTACGGAGGAAGTTTCGGTGTACTCCATGGCGTCCAATTACAACCAGATGGTGCTGCTTGTGTCCGGCGCTCTGTCCTCAGTAATGCTTCCGAAAATATCGGCTATGGTGGCTCGAAAAGAAAGCGACAGACGGCTCAGTGACGAGTTTATCAAGGTCAGCCGCCTCCAGTTTTTAACCGTGTTTTTTATAGCCAGCGGGTTCCTTCTGTTCGGAAAGGAATTTGTAGTGTGGCACGCGGGTAAAATATGTCAGAGGTCATATTATGCGGCGTCTCTGCTTATCTGCGGCGCACTTATTCCCATAACACAAAGCGTTGCAATATGCATAGTGCAGGCTAAGAATATGTACAAACCCCGCGCCATTATTACGCTGATTATGGCGGGATTGAATATCGGCATAAGTATACCCCTTGCCATACGCTTCGGCAGCGTGGGCAGCGCGGCGGGTACTGCCATAGTTCTTGTTCTTGCAAATGTGGTTGCAATGAATATATATTACAGCAAATGGTGCGGCATTGATATTGGTGGGTACTGGAAAAACATTTTGAGAATACTTCCCGGCGCCGTTATACCCATAGGAATAGCATTAGGCTGGAGATTTGCCGTTCATATTGACGCGTTCTGGAAGTTCTTAGCGGGCGCGGCTGTATATACGGCTGCCTATGCTGTGTCCATGTGGTTTATCAGTATGAACTCCTACGAAAAGGGAATTGTTACCGGATTTTTGAAAAGAATCAAAGCAAAGGCGGTGGGGAAGCGGTGCAAATAGAAACCTTAGGAAAGAAGTGTACCGGCTGCGGCGCCTGCGTTGCCTCATGTCCCGCCAAATGTATCGTTATGAAGCCGGACGGCGAGGGCTTTCTCTATCCGGAGGTCGGCGATGACTGTCTGGGATGTGAGAGATGTACCAAGGTTTGCCCCGTAATATCCCATAAAAAAGCAGAAACAAAAGCGCCTAAAACCTTTGCGGCGTATAATAAAAACGAGCAGGAGCGGCTTTCTTCTTCGTCCGGCGGAATATTTGTACTGCTTGCAAAAAGAATAATCGACGATGGCGGCGTGGTGTACGGTGCGGCACTCCTTGAGGATATGAGCGTGCACCACATAAGAGTCAGTGAAACAGGCGATCTTTGCCGCCTGCAAGGCTCAAAATATGTGCAGAGCATTGTGGACTCCCGTATATATGAGGGCGTTAAAAAAGACCTTGAAGCGGGGAGAAAGGTGCTGTTCAGCGGTACTCCCTGTCAGTGTGCCGCGATAAGAAGCTCTGTCGGGGAGAACGAAGGATTTTTCACGGTGAGTTTTATATGCCATGGCGTGCCGTCTCCCGCGGTTTGGCGCGAATATATAAAAATGCGCGAGGAAAAAGAGAATTCCCGCGTGATAAACGCCTCGTTCCGCGATAAACGGCTGGGGTGGGAACGCTTTTCCATGAGAATTGAATTTGAAAACGGCTCCGTTTATACAAATTCTTTGGAAAAGGATCCTTATCTGCGTGCTTTTCTGCGAAATTTATGCCTGCGGGAAAGCTGTTACAACTGTAAATTTAAGGGTGACGGTGCATACGGCGGAGCAGATATTTTGCTGTCCGACTGGTGGGGCGCTGTTTCGGGAATACTTCCCGAAAAGTTTGATGACAAGGGTTTGTCTGCGGTATATATTTTGAGCGAGCGCGGTGATCTCCTGTGGGAAAGTGTGAAAGACGGCTGCGTTTCGGCTCCCATTGACTTCAAAAATGCCTCCGACAGCAACGGAGCGTTCCGCCGCTCTGCCGCAAGACCTGCCGCACGGGACATTTTTATGAAAGAGGTTTCGGCGAATACTTTTGAGGAATGTGTAAATAAATATGCAAAGACGTCCTTTAGTGCGCGCCTGAAACAAAAAGCGATAAATTTGTCAAAAAAGCTGAAAATTTACGCGTTTTTGAAAAAGCTTGCGGGCAGATAACCAAATGAGCGCCGAGAGAGGAAAAATTCATAAAAAGGTATTGCAAAGACCGTATACCCGTGCTATAATCACATCTGCAATTGGTAATACTATTATTACGAAAGGAAGAAAGAGAATGAAATACGAGTGCACTATCTGCGGCTACGTATACGACGAGGAAGCGGGAGATCCCGATAACGGCATCGAGCCCGGCACCGCGTGGGAAGATCTTCCCGATACCTTCGTCTGCCCCGTTTGCGGCGTAGAGAAGGCTGATTTCGAGCCTGTTCAGTAATGATAAAAAAACGCTGCCCGCAGGCAGCGTTTTTTTATTTTCATGTATTCTTTTTTGGGGCTGGCTTTTTATACGCCCATCAGTTCTGTCAGCGCGTCGCGAACCTGACGGTACATATAAAGGCTGCCAAGGCACAGAAGCGGCATTTCTTTTTCCTTTGCATATTCCAGTGCGCGCCGCACCGCGTCAAAAACCGACGGTAGGCTTTCTGCATATACGCCGAAGCGCCTGTAACAGTCTGCAAGAGCGTCGGAGTCAAGGGCGCGGGGATTGTCGGGCACCGTGCAGAACACCGCCCCTGCAATTTCGGAAACGGCCTCCGCCATATCTGTGTAATCCTTATCCGCCATGACGCCGGTCAGCACCGCGTATTTTCCGCCGTATACGGCGCGTGCGCTTGCAACTGCCGCGGCTACCCCCTGCGGATTGTGTCCGCCGTCGAAAATAACCGTGGGATTTCTGCTGATAACCTCAAAGCGCGCTCTCCAGCGTGCCGCCGAAAGTCCTTTTCTTACAGCCGTTTCGTCTATTCCCAGAAGCTCTGCGGCGCGTATTGCAAGCAGGGCGTTTTCGGGCTGATATACACCGCACAGGCTGATTTCAAAGGGCTTTTCATATCCGCGTGCGTTAAAACTGCACCCGTCAAGAGTACAATTTATTTTGGAAAGGTCGGAATTGTTTATAAATATACATTCCGAGCCGGAAAGCAGCGCTTTTTCTTTTATGACCCCGGCAGGTTCCTCTGCAATATGGGCGCATAGCACGGGATGCCCCGTCTTGATTATCCCCGCCTTTTCGGCGGCGATTTTTTCAAGAGTGTCTCCCAGCAGCGCGGTGTGGTCGTAGTCAATACCCGTGATTACGGAAAGAAGCGGCGATTCAATAATATTTGTGGAGTCAAGCCTGCCTCCCAGCCCCGTTTCAAGTACCACAATGTCACAGCCCCGGGACAGGAAAAATTCAAAGCCCGCTACGGTCAGAAGCTCAAATTCGGTTGGCGTGTCCTCCATGCTCTCGGCAAGGGGCTGAAGCTTTTCTATTATATTTGCAAGCTCCCCGTCGCCGATAGGCTCGCCGTCCACTGCCATACGCTCGTTAAAGCGGTAAACATACGGAGATGTAAAGGTGCCGACACGCCGTCCGGAAGCCGTCAGTACAGATGACAGCATAGAGCAGAAGCTGCCCTTGCCGTTGGTACCCGCCACATGAACGAATGAAAGCTTTTTTTGCGGGTCTCCCGCCAAAGCGCACAGCTCACGTACTCTTGAAAGTCCGGGGCGGCTCCCGAGACGGGACACGTGATGAATATAGGCGAGAGCTTCTTCGTAAGTCAATTTCCAACGCCTCCCAAAGCTTTCCTGATACCCCGGCTGCGCAGAATAAGGCTGAGCAGCAGAAACTCAATTACGGCAAATGCCAGATACTGCGGTATTCTTATGGCAAGCACGGGCAGGGGAGAGCGGTAGTACAGCCACAGACCGAAGCTTTTTATCAGAATATTGCCGATTATATGGGCTGCGAAAACGCTGACCAGAAGCCGTATGCTTTCTCTCCCTTTTTTAAGTATCCAATGCGAGACCGCGCCTGCCGTAAAGCCAACGGCGCCGGCTCCCAGGGTAAGTATGGGGTTAAGCCCGCCTATGCCGTACTGGGAAACGGCGGTGCTGACAAGATCGGCGCAAAGTCCGCACAGAAGTCCCGGTATGGGCCCGAAAAGATAGCCGCACAGAATGATGGGCATATTTTCAAAGGTAATGCGGATGCTGATGTTAAGTGTCAGGAACTTGCACAGATAGGCAATGACCACGGCGGCGGCGCACAGCAGAGCGGAAATGCACAGGGAGCGCAGGTCGGAAAAGCCGAGGATGGATACGCGTGCATTCGATTTGTTTTTGTTTTTCATATAAAAAAGCCTCCTTTCCCGTAATCAGCGGCGAAAAGAGGCAAAATGCCGAAAAAGCCGTTGAAGCGGGATGCAAAAGCCGTACCGCGGCGCAAGCCTTCGTCCGCCTGACAACTCCCCGTTCATACGGCACTTCACGCACGGCTTTCTACTCTTCAAGATGAGAGTATTATACCCCCCGCTGCAAAAAATGTCAATAGTAAAAAACGAGGAATTAAAGTTTCGGCAAATCCCTTGACAGCCAAAGCCCTCGGAATGTATAATAATATGAACTGTATAAATATTTCGGCGAGCTGCGGCCCGCCTTTTATCGGAGGTCAAAAATGTCAGTAAAGTATATTGAGGAAGCAGGCAGCGCATTTGCCTTTGCGGCAGATCCCGTGTCATATGAAAGATGCGACGCCGGACATATTAACGATACCTACTTCGTAAACTGCGGCGAGGGCAACCCCAAATACATAATGCAGAGGGTCAACACGGATATATTCAAGGATCCTATTCAGCTTATGTCCAACATCAAGGGAGTGTGTCTGCACGTTGCGAAAAAGATAAAGGCGGCAGGGGGCGACCCCGACCGCGAGGTCAGAAAAATAATCGAGACCAAGAGCGGCGACGACTACTATGTAGATCCCGACGGCTGTTACTGGAGAGCATACCTGATGATCGAGGATGTTATTTCCTATAACACTCCCGATTCTCCCGAGCTTTTCTATAAGAGCGCAGTAGCTTTCGGTAAGTTTTTCAATCAGCTTGCTGACTACCCCGCAGAGACTCTTTACGAGACTATCCCAAATTTCCACAATTCCGTCAGCCGTATGAACGATTTCAAAAAGGCTGTGGCTGAGGACAAAATGGGACGTGCCGCCGAGATGAAGCCGGAGATCGAATTCGCCCTTTCAAAGGAGCCTCTTTGCTCATATATTATTGACCGTCTTGCAGACGGACGCTACAAGCTTTGCGTTACCCACAACGATACAAAACTCAACAATGTGCTTATGGACGCAAAAACCGGAGAGGGCGTTTGCATAATCGACCTTGACACCGTAATGCCCGGCAGCGTGCTTTACGATTTCGGCGATTCCATCCGCTTCGGCGCTTCAAGCGCGGCGGAGGACGAGACCGACCTCGATAAGGTATATATGGACCTTAATATGTTTGAAGCGTATGTCAAGGGATTTGTAGGAGAGCTTCACGATTCCATGACTCCCGACGAGATTATGGGTCTGCCCATGGGCGCATATCTTATGACTCTTGAGACGGGTATCCGTTTCCTGGGCGACTATCTGAACGGCGATGTTTACTTCCATACCCACTACGAGGGACAGAATAAGGACAGAGCGAGAAATCAGCTTAAGCTTATTGCCGATATGGACAAAAAACTGCCCGAAATGCAGGAGATAGTTAAGAAATACCTCTGATTGATGAAAGATTAAAAACGGAAAGGACGGCAGAGCAGGTTGGAAAATAACGAAAGCAGGTCAAATCTGCAAAAGTTTTTCGGAGTAGTGCTGGGCAAGCTGGTTTATATACTTGCCATAGGTGCGGCGACAGCAGTAGTTGCGGCGCTTATCACAGTGTTCCTGATCCCCCCGAAGTATTCCTCCGTTGCAAAGTTCTATGTAAACAACAATAAGATGTCATCGTCTCAGTCCGAGGTGTCACAGCAGGATATAAATGCGTCTCAGAGCCTTGCTGAAACATCTATTGTATATATCAGAAACAGCGGCAAGCTGATTCAGGCTGTGCTTGACGAGGCCGATTCCGACCTTACGGTCGCTCAGCTTAAAAAGATGATAACTACGGGAACCTATTCCGGCACGGAGTTTTTCTATGTTTCCGTATCTGCCTCCACTCCCGAGGAAGCTTTGACTCTTGCCAAGGCTTTTGATAAGGTAATCCCTGAAAAAATTCCGGAAACCGTAATGGGCGCTGTGCTGAAATCTGCGGATGATCCCAGACTTCCCGTGGATCAGGATTCCCCCAGCCTTGCTGTAAATACTGTTATCGGCGCTGTAATCGGTATTGTTATTGCCATTGTAATATTCTTCCTGAGAGTTGCTCTTGACAATACTGTGTATACCGAGGAGGATCTTGAGGACGGCATTGACTATCCGGTAATAGGCGTTATTCCCACCATTGCGGGCACTGCCGATACGGCGGTTAAAAAGAAAAGAAAGAAGGAGGCGTGATTATGGCAAACTCATATGAAGGAAAACTTCTGACCGATGCCGCCCCCTTTGCGGTAAGCGAGGCTTTCAAGACCCTGCGTACCAATCTTTTCTATACGGCGAAAGGCGAGAACTGCCCCGTGTACGGCATAACGAGCTCTCTTGCGGGCAGCGGAAAAAGTCTGCTTATATCAAACCTTTCAGTCTCTTATTCCCAGCTTGAAAAAAGAGTTCTGCTGATCGACTGCGACCTCAGAAACTCCGTTGTTCATAAAATATTCGGAATAGAGCGCGGTCAGGGGCTCAGCGAACTTCTTGCAGGAGGGGACAGCTCCGTTGACAAATATGTAAAGCGCACCTCCTATCCCAACCTGTCCGTGATAACGGCAGGCGGTACGCCTCCCAATCCGGCGGAGCTTCTTGCAAGCGCCAGAATGGGCAAGCTTCTGGAGTTTATGAAGCAGCATTTCGATATTATTTTTATCGACCTGCCTCCGGTTGCCGTAGTTTCAGACGCGGTGATCATAGCGGAGCATGTTACCGGTTATCTTTATGCGGTACGCTCCGGAAAAGAGGACAAGAGAATGCTGAAAGGCGCTCTCTCAATGATGGAACAGACGGGAGCCCATATAGTCGGGCTTGTAATGAATGATGTGAATATGAAGTCCGGCGGATACTACGGCTACGGCAAGTACGGACGCTACGGCTACGGTAAATACGGCTCTTACGGTTACGGGCGCACTAAATACTGATTTTCGTTTCCTTTGCGAAAGGATGTGACAGCGGATGTCAGAGCACATAACGGATTTTCATGCCCATATACTTCCCGGTGCAGATCACGGCTCCGGGAGCCTCCAGACAAGTCTTGAACAGCTCAGACTTCTGAAAAATGCGGGGGTCACAGATGCTGTGGCAACGCCGCATTTTTACCCCGAGCGCGACAGCGTTTCCGCTTTTCTGAAACGGAGAGAGGACGCGGCGGCGCTCCTTTCCGACGCGCTGACCCGGGAACTTCCCGGAGTATATGTGGGCGCCGAAGTGCTGGTATGTCCGGGTATGGAAAGAATGGAGGGGCTTCAAAGCCTCTGCATACGCGGCACAAATGTGCTGCTGCTTGAAATGCCCTTTGCGCGATGGAACGAAAAACTTTACGAGACCGTATATAATATTTCCCGCACGGGTGTAAATGTTGTAATGGCGCATATAAACAGATACCCGGAAAAGGCGGCGCAGCGGCTTGTTTTTGATTGCGGTGTGTCCGTACAGCTAAACAGCGAGTGCTTTGCCTCGCGGCGCGGGAAAAAGCTTATGATGAAATGGCTTGACAGCGGCTGTGTCACCGCCTTCGGCAGCGATATTCACGGCAGCGACAAAAGCGCTGCGGCATCAGCTTTGCGCCTTGCACATATGTTTGAAAAAACGGGAGAGGCAGGGGAGAGCGTAATGCGGAAATCAAACGCTCTTCTGACAGGCGCCGTCCCGCTTAAATAATTAATGGCGCCGGTTTTCGGCGCTATAACAGCAAAAGAGAGAAAGGATACCCTTATTTATGAAAATCATCACTCCCGAAACGGAGCACGGCGTGGTACACCGTTTCCCCACCACTACCTGCTTCAAGTATAACGGTTGGCCGTCCGTGTGCCGTGACGACCGCGGAGTGCTTTATGCCGCGGCTTCTTCCATGAGAATGTCCCATGTAGACCCCACGGGTAAGAACTGTATGTATGTAAGCTTCAACGAGGGCAAGAG
>JBJDYY010000146.1:0-13875 GCA_051867715.1 Candidatus Avispirillum sp. | reverse complement strand
GGCAGGGTGGCTCGGAGGGACTGCTGCCGGGACAGCAGTCCCTTCGAAAAAATCTTTCTTCATTTCTGCCTGCTAAATTTTAAGTCTGAATTCCATTCCACAATTCAAAAATCAAAGCGCACCTTTCGGCGCGCTTTGGAAGTACTTATTTTCCTTATCCTATTTGAGTTTTTCGGGGTCTCGGGGTGATTTTTTCTAAAAAGTACCATGAGCGGGGGCGGAGGCTCCGGTATAGCCCCTGCGGAGCCCCGGCAGAGCTCATTCTCATTTGATCCGTTTTTTAGCGGCGAGACCGAGGGTGAAATATACAACGGTGGTAAGAACTGCGAAAATAAGCACGAACCAGTTGATTTCGTCTGTCCATTTCAGCCCGACGGTGAGTCCGCACAGCACCAGCATGATGAGGGGCATACAAACGGCAAATGTGGAGACACCGTTTCTGAAATAATTCATCAGCATTTTGCCGAAGCAGGGCAGCAGCACAAATACCGCAGCAAACTCCGCAATATAGAACAGCACGGAGCGGGGTGCCGTAAGTTTTGTCATATAGCATACGGGAATGCACATAGAAAACAGAGTCAGATAAACGAAAGACACGATTGACGCAAACTTTGACACGCCCGCCATGCACGCCTCAATACATCTGACAAGCATAGCCAAAATCAGAAATCCGTATGCCGTAAACTGAAGCACAGGAAGCGTTTGCCCCGTGTGCATCATTCCGCCGAAAAGCAGCACAACAGCGGCGAGAATCAAAATATCGTAGTTCTTTGCAAAATCGTATTTTTCTCTGCTAAGCAGCTTCTCCGCCGCCGAAAGCACAGGCCGCAGATACAGGGCAACGCCCGCAACAAGGGACAGACAGGTGACGATATATGCGGCGTAGGGGAAAAAGCCTCCGCTTGCCAGGGAATAGGCGCCGCCGCGGCTGTAACTGAGTATCACCGCCGATAGGCGCTCGCCGGTAAGAATCATAAAATATGCGATAAACCCGATTATCTGCAGCTTGTTAAGCAGCAGCTCTTTTGAACTTTTTGTCATTATTAAAACCTCGGTTCTATTCTTATTATTCCCGTAATCAGCCCTCTGAGCCGTCCGTCAGATCGACAATGGCGTTGGAGCCTGTTACCTGAGGCAGTACACCGTTCCATTTTTCTATCTTGTTGTAGTTAATAAGCTCGTTGGAAAGGGAAGCGCTGATAATGGCGTTTGCCTCCGCTTCCGCCTGCGCCTTGATTTTCAGAGACTCGGCTTCCGCCTGCGCGTTGGTGATGGCGGTCTGCTTGTCCGTTTCCGCCTTCAGAAGCTGCTGCTGTGCTACCTGCTTTTCCTCAATGGCGGTCACATACGCGTCGGAGAAGTCAAAGTTTATAATATTCACATCGGTTACATACAGTCCCGCTTCGTTCAGCTTTTCGTTAAGCCCCGTAACAAGTCCCTCGGAAATGAGGGTACGGTTAGTAACACTTTCCTCTGCGGTGTAAAGCGCGGTGATGGCTTTCAGCACCTCGTTTACCGCCGGAGTAACAACTACCGCCTCGTAATCGCTGCCTATGTTCTTGTAAATGCTGTACGACTTCGCCGTATCTACGCGGTAGTTAATGGCAAGAGTGGTGTTGACGGTCTGCAAATCCTTGGAAAACGCTTCGGTCTGTACCTCAAGCTTTGTGATACGGTTGTCGATCTTTACCACCTGCTGAATAAAGGGAGCCTTGAAATGAAGCCCCTCCTGAAGCACGGTGTCGTTTACCTTACCCATGGTAACGACTACGCCCGTATGTCCCGCGTCCACGACGCAAAGGCAGTTTGCCAGAAGAATTACTGCCGCAACTGCAATAATGGCGATAACCACTATTTTCTTTACATGCTTTTTCATTTTGCTGTTTCCTTTCAGAACCGTTTGATTTTATATTGTTTCTTTTTGAAGTATATCACATTATATATAAAATGTCTACTGCAAGGCCGCGTTTTTTTGCCCTTTCAATGCTTTTGTACGGAAAAACACGCTGTCGGCGCCATTTATTTTTGCACTTTTATCATTGAATTCCTACTAATACGGTAGTATAATATTACTTGGGCAAATATTGAGATAAAATAATATCAAATCGTTGACAGTATATAATATAAATGATATACTTATATGTTGAAAAAGTAAGTGAACAGGCGAAAAAGCTTTTTTGAGAGGTATTTATGATGAAAGTATATGCAGATAACGCCGCTACGACGCATATTTCAGACAACGCTCTGGCGGAAATGATAAAATATTACGGGCCCGAGTACGAAAACGCCTCAAGTCTGCACGCATACGGACAGGCTGCGGCTGACGCTCTTGCGGACGCCAGACGGCGCATCGCCGCCTGCCTCGGCTGTGACGAAAGAGGTATCATATTTACCTCCGGCGGTAGCGAGGCTGATAATCAGGCGCTTATTTCCGCCGCTCATCTGGGTGCAAAAAAAGGCAAAAAGCATCTTATTTCCACGGCTGTGGAGCATCACGCTATCCTCCACACCCTTGACAAACTGAAAAAAGAGGGCTTTGAAGTGACTCTTCTGCCCGTAGACTCAAAGGGGCGCGTCACCGCAAAACAGGTGGAGGACGCCATCAGGGAGGACACGGCGCTGGTCAGCGTAATGTTTGCAAACAACGAGATAGGCACCGTTATGCCGATTAAAGAAATAGGCGCGGTGTGCCGCGAAAAGAAAGTTCTGTTCCATACGGACGCGGTTCAGGCGGCGGGACATCTTCGCATAAATGTTGAGGAAATGAATATCGATATGCTGTCCGTTTCCGCTCACAAGTTCCACGGACCCAAGGGCACGGGACTCCTTTACGCAAAGCGCGGCATAGCCCTTGAAAGCCTTATCTGCGGCGGCGCTCAGGAAAAGGGAAAGCGCGCCGGTACGGAAAATCTGCCTGCCATTATGGGTATGGCCACCGCTCTTGAGGATGCCTGCAGAAATCTTGACGAATACACCGCCCGCGTCAGCGCCTTGCGCGACAAGGTCATTGACGCTCTGTCAAAAATACCCCGCAGTATCGTAAACGGCGACAGGGAAAACAGGCTTCCCAACAATGTAAATATGTGCTTTGAGGGCATTGAGGGCGAAAGTTTGCTGCTTATGCTGGATATGTACGGTATTGCCGCTTCCTCCGGCTCCGCCTGCACCTCCGGCAGTCTTGACCCCAGCCATGTGCTGCTTGCCATAGGGCTCCCTCACGAGACGGCGCACGGCAGTCTGCGGCTGACCTTCTCCGAGTACACCACCGAGGAAGAAGTGGATTATATTATCGACAAGGTGCCCGGCATTGTGGCAAAGCTTCGCGATATGTCCCCCGTATGGGAGCGCATGATGAACGAAGAAAAAGCAAACGCATAAAACGCTTGATAAGGACAACAGGAAAGGCAAGGTATATATACTATGGCTATGAATTACAGCGAAAAGGTTATGGATCATTTCCAGAACCCGCGCAATGTAGGCAAGATTGAAAACGCCGACGGCGTCGGCGAGGTGGGCAACGCCAAGTGCGGTGACATTATGAAGATATATCTGAAGATTGACGACGGTATTATTACCGATGTCAAGTTCAATACCTTCGGATGTGCTTCCGCTATCGCTACCAGCTCCATGGCGACGGAGCTTATTAAGGGAAAGCCCGTCAGCGAGGCGCTGAAGCTTACTAATCAGGCCGTGGTGGAGGCTCTGGACGGTCTGCCGCCCGTAAAGATTCACTGCTCCGTGCTGGCTGAGGAGGCTGTAAAGGCCGCTGTAAAGGATTACTACGACAAAAACGGCATTGAGTATGACCCCGCTGAATTTGCCGACAGCGGCTGCGACCACTGCTGCCGCTGCGACTGAGACGCGTATACTGCGCGTCAATCCCAACCACAGAGGTTATTTATGCTGAGAGATATTCAGGACGAGATAATTCGTCTGAAAAAAGAAAACGATGTGTGCATTCTTGCCCACAGCTATCAGTCGGAGTCCGTGCTTGAGGTTGCGGATTTTACCGGCGATTCCTACGCTCTTGCAAAGCAGGCGGCGAAAACGGAAAATTCCACCGTGCTTATGTGCGGCGTCCGCTTTATGGCGGAGGGCGTAAAGCTGCTTTGCCCCGAAAAAAAGGTGATTTTGTCTCATTCCATGGCGGGCTGTCCCATGGCGGAGCAGTTCTGCGCCGATGAGGTCAGAGCCTTTAAGGAGGCAAATCCGGGATACGCCGTTGTGGCGTATATCAACACTACGGCGGAGCTTAAAACCGTGTGCGATGTGTGCGTCACATCTTCTTCCGCTGTGAAAATAGTGTCGAAAATGCCCGAAAAGGACATACTGTTTATTCCGGACTGCAATCTGGGTGCGTATGTGGCCGCAAGATGCCCCGACAAGAACATAAAGCTGTGGCGCGGAGGCTGTCCCATACACGCTGCCGTTGATGACAGCGAGGCAAGGGCGGCAAAGGCCGAGCATCCCGACGCCCTGCTTCTGGTGCATCCGGAATGTATGCCCGAGGTGGTGGAGCTTGCGGATTTTGTGGGCTCTACGGCGGAAATTATGAAGTTTGCAAAGGATAGCGACAAAAAAGAATTTATAATCGGTACGGAGCTTGCAATTCTTGAGCATTTGCAGTTTGCCTGTCCGGACAAGCTGTTCTATCCTTTGTCGAAAAATCTGGTTTGCCGCAATATGAAGCTTACCACTCTTTGCGATGTGCTGGCGTGCGTCCGCGGAGAGGGCGGAGAGGTCATAGACATTGACCCGGAAACCGCAAAGGCGGCGCGCCGCTGTCTTGACAGGATGATAGAGCTGGGATGAGGGCGGCAGCATGATATTGCCGACAAAACGGTAAAACCGCAAAATCGCGAAGCTGTAAAGCCGCAAAATCGCAAAGCCCCGAAGCCGTAAAAGCCTGTCAGATACGCATATTGTGAATAGAATTCTGTGATATGAAGCTGAAAACTCCCGTTTTTCGGGAGTTTTTACTTTGTATTCGGTTAAAATATATAAATTTACGTAAATATTTTCAGTCTCGGATATTTCAAAACAGAACGTTCTTGACAAATCGGCAAAGCGGTGCTATTATTTAACTAAACTGATGATCTGTCCGCGGATACCGGCCGAACTCCTTATAACAGGAGGATATTTATGTTCGATATTATTTCACTGGGTGAGCTTCTGATCGACTTTACTCCCCGAGGCGTAAGCGAAAGGGGGAACTATCTCTTTGAGGCAAGTCCCGGAGGCGCGCCCTGCAATATGCTGGCGGCTGCCGCCGCTCTCGGGAAAAAGACCGCCTTTATCGGCAAGGTGGGCGACGATACTTTCGGGCGCTTTCTGGAGGACACCGTGGCTTCAAAAGGAATTGACACGGGGGCGCTGATAAAGACTGACGCCGCTTTTACCACCCTTGCCTTCGTCACGCTTGACAGCGAAGGCAACAGAAATTTCTCCTTTGCCAGAAACAAAAGCGCCGACACCCTGCTTGAAGCAGGTGAGGTTTCCCCGGAGCTTATAAAGAACACGCGGATTTTCCACGTGGGTACTCTGTCGCTTACTGACGAGCCGTCAAGAAGCGCTACTCTGAAGGCTCTTGATATTGCAAAAGAAAACAGTGTGACGGTATCTGTTGACCCCAATCTGAGGGAGCCTTTATGGAAAAATCTTGAGGACGCAAAGGACGCTATCAGAACGGTACTTTCCTATGCCGATATTATAAAAATTTCGGATTATGAGCTTGAATTCCTTTACGGCACCGATGACACGGAAAAGGCGGCGCGTATGTGTTTTGAGGAGTATTCTCCGAAAATTCTTTTTGCCACCTGCGGCAAAAACGGCGCGTATGTACTTACCGCGGAGCATACCGTACATCATCCCTGCTATCTTAAGGTGAAAACCGTTGATACCACGGGAGCGGGCGACTGCTTCTGCGGTACTGCGCTCAGCGCCCTTATAGATCTCGGTCTTGATTTCGGAGACATCCCCGAGGATAAGCTGTTTGAAGTTATACGCTTTGCTTCCGCCGCTGCGTCCATTACCACATCACGGTACGGTGCTATTGCGGTTATGCCACAGCGTGACGAGATTGATGCGCTGATTGCTGAGGGGCTTTAATGCGAGCAGAGGGGACAGAAGATGAAAGTAACTATCAATGACGTGGCAAAGGCGGCGGGCGTTTCCATTGCCACGGTGTCTCATACCATAAATAAAACACGGTATGTAAGTCCGGAGCTTGCGGCGCTTGTATACAAGGCCATCGAGGAGACCGGATACAAGGTAAAAACGGATACAAATTCAAATGCCATGGTTCCCGGCAAAAACTCCGTTGTGGCTTTTGTTGCTCCCAATGTTACGTCTACCGTATACTCAAAGCTTGCCTGCGCTCTCAGCCGCATTATGCTTGAAAAGGGCTATATTCTGGCGATATATGTGACCAACGACGACGAGTCCACGGAGCGCAGTATTCTTTCGGGACTTATGACCAACAAACGCACAGCGGGTATAATCCTTGCCCCTATTTCCGACAAAAGCGCAAGCTATAAAAAGCTGTTCCGCTCAGTGCTTCCCGTGGTGTGCCTGTCCAGAGCGGTGGACGGCGAAAACTGCGCCTGCATTACTTCGGAAAATACGGACGGAATGTACTCCGCTGTAAAGCACCTTATACGCTCGGGTCATGAGACTATCGGAATTATTCTGGACGGCGGTATGCAGAGCGCCATGAAAGAGCGGCTTGAGGGTTACAGCCGCGCTCTGGAGGAGAAAAACATTCAGCTTAATCCGAAGCTGGTGATGCGCTCGGATATAAATATGACCGAGCGGGATTTTGCCGCGGCTTTTCATAACTGGTACGAAGTAAGCAGACCTACCGCTGTGATTGCGGCGGGCAATCAGCTTACTCTTATGCTTATGCGCGCTTTGAACAATCTGGGAATCGAATGTCCCAGGGATTTGTCCGTTATAGGATTCGGCGACGAGCAGTGGTGTTCGCTTGTGACGCCGCCGCTTACGGTGCTTGAGCAGGATACGGACAGGCTTGCAGCCCTTGCCGCAGAGGAGCTTTTCCGGGAAATCGGTGGAGAGGAGCCTGAGTACGGCAGAAAAGACGTGCCTATCAGGCTAAACATCAGGCGCTCTACCATGATGATAGGAAAAGGTCCCTTCGGAGAGCAGGCGCATCTGCCCTCTGAGATCGTTTTGTCCTCCGAGGAAAAGCGGATGCTGCGCGCCGGCAATTTCAAGGTGGGCATATCCTTCCATTACAGCGGCAACGCATGGACTCATCTTCATGAAAACGCCATAAGAAACACTCTTGAAAACTTCGGGGTAACGGTGATTTCCGTGTCCGACGCTCATTTCGACCCGTCGCTTCAGATGACTCAGCTTGAGGCTCTGGCTATGCAGAAGCCGGATCTGATAATTGCTATCCCGGTGGACGACAATGTTACCTCCGACAAGTTCCGCAAGCTTTCCCGCAACACAAAGCTTGTTTTCATGAGCAATGTGCCACAGGGGCTGAGAGCGTCGGAATACTGCACCTGCGTTTCTGTCAACGAAAGCGAAAACGGCGCTACCATAGGAAACATTATGGGCGAATACTTTGTCGGCAGGAGAAATGTTAAGGCGGGCTTTATAATGCACGGCGTGCCGTTTTACGGTACTCATCTCAGGGATATGTCCGCAAAGCGGGAGATAACGGAACGCTTTGACAACATTCAGATAGCTGCCGTCGGGAAATTCACTACCTTTGAAAGCGCTTACGGGGAGTGTATGACCATGATGACGGAGCATCCCGATATTGAGGCGCTGTACGTATCCTGGGACAGACCTGCTCTGGAGGTAATAAGGGCGCTGAAGGATATGGGTCGCGAGGATGTGGCGCTTTTCACCACCGACCTTGACCTGGAAATAGGAAAATATCTGGGCTCCGGGCAGATCGTAAAAGGAATCAGCAGTCAGAGACCCTACGAGCAGGGCGTTGCCGTGGCAATGGCCGCTGCAAAGGCATTGGTGGGCGGCGAGTGCTTTAAGTACGTGGCTCTCGGCCCGTACGGAGTGAAAAGGGAAAACCTTCTGCGCGCCTGGAAAGAAATAATGCACGAGGAAGCTCCGCTGCCCATTGAGAGGGCAATGAACAGCTCCGACCCGCTTATTTTGTAGTTATTGATTTTCGAAAGCGCTTTTTCGGTAATTTTTCCGAAAAATATTTTCAGGCCGGGCGCTGAGAAAAGAAAAAATGAAATTTTATATGTCGAAACAGTGAATATTTTCAATAAATGCCGAAATTTACGTAAATTTCGGCATTTATTTTGCTTTCAAATGACAAAATGCATATATATCGAGTCGAAGTATTTGTAATTTTGTCGATTTTGCTTTGAAGGTGTTGACAAAACGGTTTGCCTTATGTATAATTTACGTAAACCAAGGGGTTCGGACAACGAGAAAATCGACGGACGAAAAAGAAAACTCCGTCAACTGCAAAAATTTACGTAAACAAAATTTATGTAGACAATGCACGGTTGAAGCGGAGCGGACTTTCGGGACGCGGTTTTCGCAAGTCTGAGTATCCCGGGCAGATCAGTTAAAAAATTTTTATTTCGGAGGAAAACAAAATGAAAGCAAAAAGACTCATCGCGCTTCTTCTCTGTGCAGTTATGACCGTTATGGCGCTGGCTTCCTGCGCTGCAGGCGGAGAGGACGGCAAAAAGGACGACGACAAGGACACTTACAGTTTCGCGTTCCTTGCAAACACCCAGAACAACACCTTCCAGTCCACCATGAACGACACCTTCAAGAAGCTTGCTAACGAAAAGGGTTATGACTACGTTTGCTATGACCCCGACTACGATCTGAACAAGCAGCTCAGCCAGATGTCCGACGCGGCAACCCAGAAGTTTGACGTTGTATTCGTAATTCCCGTTGACTCCGCCGGTATCCGCTCCGGTCTTCAGGAGCTGAAGGACTCCGGCGCAATCGTTATCAACGTTGATACCGCTGTTATCGACGAGGACCGCGACCTTGTAAGCACTCTCGTTGCTACTAACGCTTACATGGCAGGCGAACTCGTAGGTCAGCAGATGGCTAAGGATTATCCCGACGGCGCGAAGATCGCTGTCCTTGACTTCCCCGAGAACGAAAGCTGCGTTGACCGTGTAAACGGCTTCCTCGCAGGTCTCGGCGACAACAAGGACAAGTTTGAAATCGTTGCTCAGCAGGACGGTAAGGCAGCGCTTGACGCTTCCATGACTCTCGCTGAGGATATTATCCAGGCTAACCCCGATCTGGAAGCTTTCTTCTGCATCAACGACCCCTCCGCTCTGGGCGCAGCTTCCGCTGTTAAGTCCGCTAACAAGAAGGGCGAAATCGGCGTATACTCCATCGACGCTTCTCCCGACGGCAAGCAGGCTCTCGTAGACGGCGACTTCACCTGCGTTGCAGCTCAGGTTCCGATTCAGATCTCCGAAAAGGCATTTGAGCTTTCTCTCGACCTTCTCAACGGCGGCTCCGTTGAGGTTGAGTACTACCTGGACTCCATGCTTATCACTCTTGATATGGCAAAAGAGACTCTGAACGATTGGCAGTAATCTGAATTTGAAATGATGAGGGCGGCTTTGCCGCCCTCAATCACTCAATCAAAATATAAAATAAGGAGGTAAAAGCTGTGGGTGACGTCATACTCAGGATGGAAAACATTGACAAGGTGTTCGGCTCTGCTTACGCGCTTCGCGACATCAATTTCGAGCTGGAACACGGCGAAGTCCACGCGCTTCTCGGTGAGAACGGCGCCGGCAAATCCACACTTATTAAGATCCTCGGCGGTATATATCAACCTAACGGCGGCAGGATACTGATAAACGGCACCGAAGTAAAAATGACTGACATAGGCGAGGCAAGAGCACACGGTATCGGCATCATACATCAGGAGATCGTGCTTGTTCCTTACCTTACTGTTGCCGAAAACATTTTTCTCGGACGTGAACCGAAAACGAAACTCGGCTTTACAGACAAAAAGAAAATGAACGCCGAGGCCTCCCGTATGGTCAGCGGACTGGGACTTGATATTGACGTAACGACGGTACTTGAAAATCTTACCATTGCTCAGCAGCAGATGGTGGAGATAGTTAAGGCAAGTTCCTTTAACGTAAAAATACTGGTAATGGACGAGCCGACTTCGTCTCTTTCCGATGAGGAAGTTGAAAAGCTTTTCGAAACCATTGAAAGGCTGAAGGGCGACGGGGTCAGCATTATCTACATCTCCCACAGAATGGAGGAGCTGTTCCGCATTTCCGACCGCGTAACGGTAATCCGTGACGGTACATATGTGGGAACAAAATTAACGAAAGAAACCAACGCCGGAGAGCTTGTGGCCATGATGGTGGGCAGAACGCTCGAAAGCTTCTATACAAGAACATACAACGAGCCCGGAGAGGCTGTCCTTGAGGTAAAGGATCTTTGCAAGGAAGGCGTTTTCAAGGATGTTTCCTTTACGGTGCACGCCGGAGAGATACTGGGATTTTCCGGACTGGTGGGCTCGGGACGCAGTGAGATAATGACCGCGGTATTCGGAGCGGATGAATATGACAGCGGTGAAATATATCTCAACGGCAAAAAAATCAAGAACAAAAATCCCATGCAGGCAATAGACCGGGGCATTTCCCTTGTGCCCGAGGACAGAAAAAAGCAGGGCCTGGTGCTGGTAAATTCCTGCAGCTTCAATATGGTGCTTTCATCGCTGAAATACGTGATGAACGGCATACTTAAAAGCAAGAAAAAGATTTCGGATTTATACGGCGAGTACGGCGAAAAGATGCGCATAAAGGCGGCGTCTCCCGAAATCGAGGTGGGCAGCCTTTCCGGCGGAAACCAGCAGAAAGTCGTGCTGGGAAAATGGCTTGCCACAAGACCCCGCGTGCTTATCCTTGACGAGCCGACCCGAGGCGTCGATGTGGGCGCAAAGCAGGAGATTTACACGATTATAAACGACCTTGCAAAAGAAGGTCTGGCCATTATAATGGTGTCCTCCGAGCTGCCGGAAATAATAAATATGTGCGACAGAGTTTGCGTCGTGCATAACGGAAATATCGCCGCGTGCCTTGACCGCGGCGAGCTGACACAGGAAATCATTATGCACTATGCAACAGGAGGAGAAGGCAATGAAGGCTAAAACTTCTACCGGGAAAAAGAATATTCTGCTGAACAACCCCGTAGTAAACGTGGTGCGCTCCAATATCGGTATCATATGCGTGCTTCTGATTATCGGAGTGCTGCTGTCGTTTCTCAGCGACAAATTTCTGACATCAAGCAACCTTATATCCGTAATGCGTCAGATTTCCATCAATGTCTATATAGCACTCGGTATGACGCTGGTTATTATTCTGGGCGGAATCGACCTTTCCGTGGGCGCAATAGTCGCCCTTTCAGGAACGGTCACTGTGGGACTTATAGTTAATTCCGGTCTGCCTATCGGAGCAGCTATTGCCATCGGTCTGCTTATCGGCGTTGTTTGCGGATTTATCAGCGGTATCATGGTGGCAGAGTTCAAGCTGCCAGCCTTTATCGTGACTATGGCCATGATGAATATTGCCCGCGGCGCCGCAAACGTATATTCCGGCGGACGCAGTACGCGAATCACCGACGAATTCTTCTCTTCAATCGGCTCCGGCTATCTCTTCAAGGTAATCCCGCTGCCTGTTATCTATATGGTGGTACTAATCGTTGTATTCACCGTAATTCTCAACAAGACAAAATTCGGTACATACATTTACGCTATCGGCGGCAACCGGGAGAGCGCCCGTCTTTCCGGCGTGCCTATAAAGAAGGTGGAGATCGCCGTATTTACAATTATCGGTCTTCTCTCCGCTTTCGCAGGTCTGGTGCTGTCCTCCCGTATGTATTCCGGTCAGCCTTCCGTAGGCGACGGCTACGAGCTTGACGCTATCGCGGCCTGCGTATTGGGCGGCGTTTCCATGTCAGGCGGTAAGGGACGTATCAGCGGCACTGTCTTCGGAGCTATGGTCATAGGCTTTATCTCCAACGGACTGAACCTTATGAATGTCAACTCCTTCTGGCAGCTTGTTGTTAAGGGTATTATCATACTCATCGCGGTTGTCATCGACTCTCAGAAGAATCCCGACAGCCCCATCAACAAGATGATAGGCAAATTCAAGAGATCGTCTGCCAAAAAAGCGGCGTAAGTTAATGAGACTTAAAGAAACCTGAAAGGCAGGAACAATAATGAACATATACCGCAAACCGGATTTCGCAGATTCAACCGGTGACGCTATACCGTTTTACCACGACGGCAAGTATCATCTGTTCACCCTGACTCCTCCCTGCGGAACTACGGTCTACCCGGCAAGACTGCGGACAACGTGGGAACACGCTGTGTCCGACGATCTGGTACACTGGGAGCAGCTTCCCACCGCTCTGTATCCTTCCGACGACGAAAGTGATCCGGATGCTTCCGGTATCTGGACGGGCTCCGTTATTTACGGAGAGGGCAAGTACCACGCGTTCTACACCGGATACAGCCTCAAAGTCCGCTTTCAGCAGACTATATGCCATGCCACAAGCGACGACGGCATTACATGGGTAAAGGATCCGGCAAATCCCGTTATCACTCCCATAGTGGAGCTTTACGAGGAGCTTGACTGGCGCGACCCTTATGTATTCTACAATGAAGAAGAGGGACTTTACTGGATACTGATTTCCGCAAGACACAAAGAGGGTCCCCCCAACAGACGCGGCGCCGTTATTCTTTTCCGCTCAAAGGATCTCATGAAGTGGGAATTCTACGGCGACATATATGCCGCAGGACACACAAACTGCCCCGAATGTCCCGAAATGTATAAAATCGGGAGCAAGTGGTATCTTTCCTATTCAAGGTTTTCCGAATTTGTAAACACCATATACCGTGTTTCCGACTCTCCCTACGGCCCTTGGACAACACCCAAATGCGACGGTATCGGAGGCAGACGCTTCTATGCCGCAAAGTCTATGGCCAACGACGAGGGCAGACGCTTCTACTTCGGCTGGGCTCATGACAGAGCCGACAGAAGCGATTACGGCGAATGGTACTGGGGCGGAGCATTCTGCATTCCTCATGAGGTACGGCAGAACGAGCGCGGAGAGCTTGACGTGATGCTCCCCGAGGAATACAGAAAAGCCATATCGGCTCCCGTTCCTTACAGTATCGTACCTATGATGGGCGACTCCCGAATAGGCGCCGACAGCGTAAGCGCGGCCTCTCCCGGAAAATGCACCTACGGCTTCTTTGACATAGGCAATAAAAAAACCGCTATGCTTTCGTGCAAGGTGCATATAGACAGTGCAAACGATTATTTCGGATTCTTGCTGAAAAGCGACAGCGACGCTTCCGTTTGTGCGGAGCTTCGGTTTGAGAGCGCGTATCAGCGTGTGGCGCTTTACAGTCTCCCCATGGCTGTGGATCCTTTCTGGCAGCAGTCCTGTCAGGCTATTCCCAGCCCCACGGACCCCGGTCCCGACGGTGTGAGAGTTGCCGAAAAGCCTTTTGAATTCGCACCCGGCGACACGGTGTCGGTGGATATGGTTATCGACGATGATATGATGGAGATCTTTGTAGGCGGCAAAATCGCGTTTACTTACAGGATATACCGCCCCGTGGATTACAATTTCGGCTATATCGTTCAGGATGCAAGCGTTACTTACAGTGATATTACCGTAACCGAATAATCATTTTAAATTAAAAATCATACTAATCATTCTCCTGCGTCGGCTTTGAAAAAGCTGACAAAAAATCAAAACCACCGGCAAAGCCGGTGGTTTGCTATTTTGCTGTAAGTTGTTGTCTGCGGCGGGTTAGAAGCCACCGATACTTCCGACATTTGCAAGTTTGCCCCACAG
>JBJDYY010000145.1:0-2927 GCA_051867715.1 Candidatus Avispirillum sp. | reverse complement strand
GCGGCAAGCGAGAAAAAGCACAGAAGAAAGTAAACTCTCTTCTGTGCTTTTTCTAACGCTTATCGGACGGTGAAACCGTCCGCCCCTGCGGGTAAATGTTTAGTCTGCAATTCTTGATTTCTGTGGGTAACTTCAAATCTGCTATCGACACGCTCATTAGCGCTGCTATATTTTTACCGCGAGACTTGAAACTTAGGCTGACGGGACAAGCTCTCCATACTTCGTCGAATGTGTTATGCCCTTTCAACTCATCGCCTTGCAATTCTTCCGTGTCGAGAGGAGAGGAGAGATTCTAAAGAGAGGAGAGGAGATACATCTCCTTTCCTCTCTTTAGCCGGGCAGGGTGGCTCGGAGGGACTGCTGCCGGGACAGCAGTCCCTTCGAAATTTTCTTTCTTCATTTCTATAAGCTAATAATCAAGTCTGAATTCCGCTATAACGAAAACAAATCAAATTCAAACCTACATTATCAAAGGGACTGTCGAAACCCGACAGCCCCTTGCGCATTATTTTCTGTTCTTTATTTCCTCAACGACCATAGCAATAAAGTCATCAGCCTTCATAACCTCATTTGCCTGAGAGTCGCGGCGGCGAACCGCAACGGTGCCGTCCTCCTGCTCCTTGTCGCCGATAACCAGCATGTAGGGCACCTTCTTAAGCTGAGCTTCGCGAATCTTGAAACCCATTTTTTCCTGTCTCTTGTCCGCGTCGCAGCGTACCCCCGCCGCTCTGAGCTTCGCCATAAGTGCGTCCGTATACTCGTTGTTGCGGTCGGTTATGGGAATAAGCTGTACCTGACGGGGCGCCAGCCATGTGGGGAATTTACCCGCAAAATGCTCAATAAGGATACCGATAAAGCGCTCAATGGAGCCGAAGCATACGCGGTGTATCATAATGGGGCGGTGCTTCTGACCGTCGGCGCCGGTGTACTCGGCGTCAAATCGCATGGGAAGCTGGAAGTCAAGCTGAATAGTACCGCACTGCCATGTTCTGCCGATAGAATCCTCAAGATGGAAGTCAATCTTGGGACCGTAGAAGGCGCCGTCACCCTCGTTGATAACATAGCTGAGATTCAGCTCGTCCAGAGCTTTTTTCAGTCCGTCGGTAGCTACCTGCCAGTCAGCTTCGTCACCGATGTGATCCTCCGGCATGGTGGAAAGCTCCACATGGTACTTGAAGCCGAACAGACTGTAAACCTCGTCGATAAGGCGAACAACGCCCTTGATTTCGTCGGTAATCTGCTCTCTTGTCATGAAGATGTGAGCATCGTCCTGAGTAAAGCAGCGTACGCGCATAAGTCCGTGCAGCTCGCCGCTCTTTTCGTGGCGGTGTACGAGACCCAATTCTCCTATTCTCATAGGCAGATCGCGGTAGGAGCGGGGCTCGGACTTATATACCAGCATACCGCCGGGGCAGTTCATGGGCTTTACGGCAAAATCCGTTTCGTCAATGACGGTGGTATACATATTCTGCTTGTAGTGATCCCAGTGACCGGAGGTCTCCCAAAGATGACGGTTAAGCATAATAGGCGTGGAAACCTCCACATAACCCTCTCTGGTGTGAATTTCTCTCCAGTAGTCGATCAGCGTGTTTTTGATGATCATTCCGTTGGGAAGGAAGAAGGGGAAGCCGGGACCCTCCTCGCTCATCATAAACAGACCCATTTCGCGGCCTATCTTTCTGTGGTCTCGCTTTCTTGCCTCTTCCATACGGGTGAGATACTCGTCAAGATCCGCCTTTGATGAGAATGCCGTGCCGTATATTCTGGTAAGCATTTTGTTCTTTTCGCTGCCGCGCCAGTAAGCGCCCGCTACACTGGTAAGCTTGAAAGCTTTTACTGCGGAGGTGTAGGTAACATGAGGGCCTGCGCACAGATCGACAAAATCTCCCTGACGGAAGAAAGAAAGCACCTCATCCTCGGGCAGATCGTTTATAAGCTCGATCTTGTAGGGCTCCCCTCTTTCCTCCATAAGCTTCAGAGCTTCCTCGCGGGAAAGAGTAAAGCGCTCAAGCTTCAGGTTTTCCTTTACGATCTTTTTCATCTCCGCTTCAAGGGCGGAAAGCTCGTCGTCGGTAAAGGGGGTCTCTCTGTCAAAATCGTAATAAAATCCGTCTTTAATCGAAGGTCCGATGGCAAGCTTCGTGTCGGGATACAGGCGCTTTACAGCCTGCGCCAGAATGTGAGAGGCGGTGTGACGCAGGGCGCCTCTGCCTTCCTCATCCTCAAAGCTGAGCTCGCTGATGCTGCCGTCATGCATGATCACTTTCATAGTGCTGTATGTCCTTTCCGCCGCATTCCCGCCGTCAAAAAGAGGAAAGTATGCGGCATTCAAATTTTTCGTATTTTTTGATACAAGGTTTGCCTGATTCCGAAAAACAGAAAAACACCCGAAAAGCCGAAAGGACTTCAAGGGTGCATGGCACGGTTCCACCTTGTTTTTAACTCAAAAACCCTGTAACGCGGGGCGGCGTCACGCTCATCGCGCGCGGCTCGGGAGCGGTCTTCAACGGGCGCTGCATGGCGGGAATTTCAGCCTTTGTTCCCGCCTCTCTTTTTGCCGCAAATCCGTCTACTCTTTCCGTCAATGCCTTTAACAATTATCATTTTAACACTTTTTGCGGATTTGTCAATAGTGAAATCAATGTTTTCGGCTTTTGAAGTGCTTGAATAAAGTACGGCGGAATATCTGCCGAATTCCTGTTTCGGCACAATGTGAAATAATTTTTGAAAAAGTATTGCAAAAGATAAATAAGTGTGTTAAAATAATAAAGCTGTCGAACAGCACTGCAAACAAAATATAGGGGTATAGCTCAGCTGGTAGAGCAGCGGTCTCCAAAACCGCGTGTCCAGAGTTCGAATCTTTGTGCCCCTGCCAAAAAATTCTCGTTCTATTGAACGAGAATTTTTTTATCCATTGCGAAAGCAAT
>JBJDYY010000144.1:0-13972 GCA_051867715.1 Candidatus Avispirillum sp. | reverse complement strand
AAAGCATTGCCACAATACCGCCCATCAAAAGAACTCCCAGACCGATGAAAAACCAAACCAAAACAGGTACTCCTTTATTTCTGACTTTTCATATAGTATAACAGATTATTTACATTTTGCCACCTGTTTTTGTAAAAAACAAAACTTTTTTGTTGAAAAAAAGCGTATGCTGTGATAAAATATCAGTGTATGTGCCGGCCGTTTGGCTTGCATAAATACTTCAATATATGCTACATCTGCCACATATACGAAAGGAAACAGACTTATGAACAATTACGCCATCATTACCGATTCCGGCTGCGACCTTACAAAGGAGCTGAGAGAGCGCTTCGGCGTTGACGATGTGCTGCACGGTACCGTGTATTTCCCCGACGGACACGCGGAGCCCAGCGATATTGACTGGGAGAAAATGACTCCCGAGGAGTTTTACAGATCCATGAGCGGGCGCAAGGTTCTTTATAAGACTGCGACCTTTATGGAGGAAGAGGGTTGGAAGTCCATGGAGAAGCAGCTCGCAGAGGGGCGCGACATTCTGGTTATAACCCTTTCCACCGCTCTTTCCGGCACCTATCAGCTTTGCCGCCTTATAGCAGACGAGCTTATGAAAAAATATCCGGAGAGAAAAATTATATGCGTTGATTCTCTGCGTTACTCCACTGCTCTTGCCATGCTGGTAATGCTGGCCTGCCGCAAAAGAGACGAGGGCGCAAGTATTGAAGAATGTGCCGAGTATGTAAACGAGACAAAGCACCGCATCCATCAGATAGGCGCTATGGACGATCTGTTCTTCCTTGTAAAGACCGGACGCATTTCCAACTTTAAGGCGCTGTTCGGCTCCATGGTAGGCGTAAACCCCATGGCGGACTTCAACAGTAAGGGTCTTTCCGAGGTAATCTACAAGGCAAAGGGGAAAAAGACTGCGCTTGATGCTGCGGTCAAATATATCAAAAAGCTTGCGGTAAATCCTGCGGAGCAGACCATGTTCATTGCTCATTCCGACCGTCAGGCGGCGGCCGAGCTTCTGCGCGACATGGTTGAAAAAGAGATCGGCCCCAAGGAAATCATTACGATTCCCGTGGGTATGTCCTGCGGCTGCAATATAGGCCCCGGACTTTGCGCGGCATTCTTCCTGGGCGAAAGCATCAGCGAGGATCTCAAGACGGAAAAGGCGGCTATTGAGGAGATATTCGCCAAATAATTTCAAAGGGGAAGGCATACTTAAAATATGACGACGGTAATAGACGGTTCCCATATCGGGCTGCTGCTTCTGGGCGGGTACAGAAACCTTGCCCGCAGCGCCGAGACGGTAAACGGGCTCAATGTTTTTCCCGTTCCCGACGGAGATACGGGAACCAATATGACCAAAACGCTTGAAGGCGGACTTTCCGCGCCTGCAAGCGACAGCGTCTCGGAATATATGCACGGTTTTTCCAGAAACACCCTTATGTCGGCAAGAGGAAATTCCGGCGTAATACTTTCGCAGTTCATAAAGGGCTTCTGCCGCGGCATTGAGGACTGCGCCGTTATGGACACGGCTCTGTTTTCCCGCGCCATGTCCTCCGGCGTGGACTGCGCCTACAAAGCGGTGCTTGAGCCTGTGGAGGGCACTATGCTCACCGTACTGCGGGACGCCTCCGAGTTTCTTGAAATGCGCCGCGGAGAATTTGACGGCTTTGAGGATTGCTTCGGACGCCTTATCGGCGAAATGAAGCGCTCTCTGGAAATGACTCCGGAAAAGCTTCCCATTCTTAAAGAAGCGGGAGTTGTGGACAGCGGCGGCGCGGGCATGCTCTGCATTTTCGAGGGTATGGAAAAGGCTCTGCGGGGCGAGGAGATCGATGACGCGCCGGAGGATATTCCGGGCGTGAGTGATGCCGCCGATATATCCGGCTTCGGAGCGGACAGCGAGTTCAAGTGGGGCTACTGCACCGAATATGTGCTTCAGCTTTTGAACAAAAAGTGCGACACGGATTCTTTTGAGCTTGACGGGCTGGTGTCGCGGCTTGAGAAAATAGGCACCTCCATTGTCTGTGCCCGCGACGGCGACGCGGTGAAAATCCATGTTCACACCGAGTCTCCGGAAAAAGCCATTGAAATAGGAAGAAGCTACGGAGAGCTGCTCACCGTAAAGATAGAGAATATGTCCGTTCAGCACAGCGAGGTGCGGCGGGAGGAAAGTAAAGCTCCCCGGGTGAAATACGCTGTTGTTGCCGTAGCGGCGGGAGAGGGCATAAAGAACTATTTCAAAGAGGTTGGCGTTTCCGAGGTCGTTGACGGCGGTCAGACTCACAATCCTTCCGCCGAGGATATGATGCAGGCTTTCAGAAAGCTTAACGCGGAGCATATAGTTCTGCTTCCCAACAACAAAAATGTTATTCTGGCGGCGCAGCAGGCTGCCCGTATGTACAAGGACTCCGATGTGCGGGTTATTCCCACGGTTTCCGTGGCGGAGGGGTATTCCGCTCTGTCCACCATGGATACCGAGGCTGACACCGTTGAAGATTTTGTGGAGAGCATGAGCCGCTGCCTCGGGCACGTAACATCCTGCTATGTTACCACGGCTACCAGAAGCACCGTTATAGGCGGTGTGGATATTAGGTGCGGGGACTATATAGGCATTGCGGACGAGAAGATCCTGTGCGCCGAAAAGGACAAGGTAGATGCCGCGGACGCGCTTCTCAAAAATCTGCCTGACATAGGCGACAAAGAGGTCATTACCGTATTTTGCGGTGCCGATGTGACCGAAGAGGACAAGGCGGAGCTGTACTCACGCATTACGGAGAAAAATCCGCTTATGGACTGCGCCTTTATTGACGGCGGGCAGGAGTTATACAGCTTTATTATGTCGGTAGAATAACCGAATAACTGACGGCGCAAAAAGAGTATGCTCTTTTTGCGCCGAACCCATAAAACGCGAAAAACGGTAAACGGAAATAAACGGAAAAAGGATCGGGAGCAAGTGAAAAAACTGATTATTGATGTGTGCGGTGCTGATGCGGGGCCGCTGCCCGTTATTGAGGGGGCCGCGACTGCTCTTTTGGAATCGGCGGAGCTTTATGCCGATCTTGCGGGCAGCGAACCACAGATAAGAGCCGTAATGAGGGAGCGCGGAGTTCCCGAGGACAGATACGGGGTGCTTCACACCGATGAATATGTGACAAATCACGACGACCCCATGTGCGTTATGAGCGACAAGGATAATTCCTCGCTTGTACTGGCGCTGAAGGCTCTCAGAGACGACCCGCAGGCTGTGGGTATGGTCAGTGCGGGCAACACGGGTGCCGTTATGATAGGAACCATACTGTATCTCGGGCTTCTGCCCGGGCTTCGTCAGCCTACCCTTGCCACGGTGCTTCCCACGGAGGGCGACAGGTTTATCTGCATTGCGGACTGCGGTGCAAATGTGGACTGCAAGGCGACGGATATGATAGGCTTTGCCCTTATGGGCGATGAGTATATGAAGTGTATGTGCGGCGTTCCCTCTCCGCGGATAGGTCTGCTTTCCGTGGGCAGGGAGGACGGCAAGGGCAGTCAGCGCGCCCGTGAGGCTTACGAGGAAATAAAGAAGCTGCCCCTTGATTTTATCGGCAATGTCGAAGGCTCGGATGTGCTGTCTGACATATGCGATGTAGTGGTATGCGACGGCTTTTCCGGGAATGTTATACTGAAAAACGCCGAGGCTGTGGGCAAATACGCCGGCAGACTGGCGGAGGCTACTCTTCGCCGTTATGCGGAAAGTATGGGCGAGGCGGCGGACGAGGGCGCTATTGACGCTTTGCGCCGCAGCTTTTACAGGCAGTTTGATTTTAACTCTCAGGGCGGTGCGTTCTTCTTCGGCACCGTGAAGCCGGTGGTCAAAATGCACGGCGCAGCAAACTCCTCCACTACCGTTTCCTGCATTGCGCAGGCTCTGGCGCTTGACGCCTCCGGCTTTACCGACAGGCTCAGAACAGTTCTCAAAGACAAACTCCCCCCTCGCCGCCTGATTACGCGGAAGTAGGAGGGGATAAAGAATATCGGGGCGCTGCCCCGGACCCCGGTGAAGTATATCGGGGCTCTGCCACGAACCCCGGTGAAGCATATCGGGGCTCTGCCCCGGGCCCCGGTCAAGGGACTTTTTAGAAAAAGTCCCTTGACAATCCTCAAAAACTTTGTGAAAAGAGGATTGGGTTGTTGCTTAAAAGTCTGCATAAATAAAAGTTTAGCCGAATTTTATAAACAGCCAAACAAAGTTTCCTGAAAATCCGAAAATTTCCATATATGCCCCCTTTCCCAAAAGTTTTTTGGGGTTCTTAGTACCTTTTTCTCAAAAAAAGTACTAAGCGGGGCAAGGGTCTCCGTCTCGACGGAGCCCCGGGCGGAGCCCCATATATATACCCCTATAAACAAAGAAAGCGGCGCGGAGCCGCTTTCGGTGTGATATTCAGGTTTCCTTTACTATTTCGCGGCGCTTGAAGCCGTGGAGCCACTTATGTATGAAGTATTCCGGGGCGAGGGACAGAAGCGCCACCGCGTTAAAGGAGAGGATAAGGGGCATGGACGGCAAAAGCAGACCTATGGCAAAACAGGCGAAGGAGTACACGAAAAACCTGATAAGTGTAAAAGCCACCGTTCTGCCGTAATCAGCGTATTTTACCTCCGTAAACGCGGCAAATCTGTCCAAAAGGATATTCACCAGCGCGCAGGAGGCTCCGGCTGACATAATACCAACCAAAGCAAACCTGTTGCCTGTAATCAGGGACAGGGCAAGTATCATAAGCTCGCACAGGGCGGCGCACAGAAAGCTTGACCAGGCAGAAGCGAACAGCCGCCTGTACAGTCTCAAAGTGTCCCGCAGGGGATCGAAATGGCTGGATTTGTTGTTGTCGATATATACGGTGTCAATAGTGATAGTGGTAACGGTCAGACCCTGCTTGTCCGCATAGTAAAGCATACACAGCTCGTAGTCATATCTGTCTCCGGGCACTTTAAGAAGCCACTCCGCGTTGTCGGCGGAAAAGCCCCGCAGACCTGACTGATTGTCTGTAAAATAGTGCCCTGTCATAAGGGTGTATACCACCCGCGACAGCCCGTTGCCCATTTTCGAGGTCAGGGGAATATCCCCCTTGAGCCTGCGCACAGACAGAACAAAGGAGGAGCCGCGCCGAAGCTCGTCGCGCACTCTCAGTATATCGTGAACACGGTGCTGACCGTCTGCGTCGGCGGTAATAAAGAAACGGCATTCCGGATGGCGCTCCCGTATGGCGGCAAAACCCGATTTGAGTGCCGCACCCTTGCCGCGGTTTTCGCTGAAGCGTATGACCTCCGCCTTTGAGGCTACCGCCTCAAACACCGGGTCGTACACGGAGCCGCTGCCATCGTCGATTATCATAATACCAAGCCCTGCTTCCCACAGCTCGCAAACCGCGGTTATGAGCTTTTTATCCGGCATATACGCCGGTATCAGTACGATTTCTTCCATCATTGGCGTGAATGTCTGTCCTTTCTGCGGTCTTGTCGCCGCTTTCGGCGGCGTCTGAGAAGAAGGTGTCGATTTTTGTCATAAGAGCTTCGTCGGCGCTGCCGTCTGCACTGAACAAAACGCCGGTGTGCCCGTCTCCGTCGGGGTCGTCGCATATATAATACTCTACCGAATTGCTTTCAATCTCGGTACGGTGGGAAATCAGAGAATATCGATCGGCGGGAACCTGCTCGTCGTTTTCCGCATGAACCACAAGCACGGGAACATCGGTTTCGCACAAAGCCCCGGCGGCGCTGTCGTTCGCGTGGGAGGGGCCGAAAAGCATACTCTGATACAGCAGCAGCATGGGATAGTTAAGATATGCCGCAAAGCCTATACGGCTTTCTGCCGGCATAATTATGCTTTCCATAGGGCTGTTGACCGCGCTGACGGCGGCAACGGCGCTGATACGGTGCTCCCCGTCTGCGAGAGCGCAGCAGGCAGCCCAGCCTCCGCGGCTGTGACCTAACAGGAATATATGTGAATAGTTGAAGTTTTCGTCTATACAGTCAAGAGCGGCGTCAAGGTCGAAAAGCTCCCGGGCAAAGCCCACGCAGCTTTTTCCCTCACTGTCTCCGCAGCCTGTGGGGTCGAAGATGAAAACATCGCGCCCTGCCGAAACGAAGCTTTCGGCAACAGCCAGATAGTCTCTGTGAGTGGAGTGAAAACCGGGGACAATGACCACAAGGGAATCGGCTGGGGATGCGCCTGCCGTGTAAAGATAAGCGCAAAGCAGGTCGCCGTCGCTGTAAAAAGTGTATTTTTCGGCGCTTTTCTCAAGGGCGGAAAGCTCCGGGGACAGATCGGATATTTCCGGATCCCACCGGGAGAAAATCGCGTCGTAAATAATTTTTGTAACTGAAAATGATAGGAGAATAAAAATCAGTGTAATAATAATGATAACACGCAAAGCTTTTTTAAGACTTACCTTTCCTGCGTTTGTCATTATTATCACCGCTTTCGGAGTTTGTTATGCTGTTTGAACCTTGCACGGATTTTAAGATCGTCGGCGAGGAGGAGTACCCCCGCCGCATTACGGAAATTGAAAATACATTGGAAAGCTGCGCTCAAAGCGGGTTTCTTGAGACGGCGGGTGGAATGACCCTTTCATGGCGCCGTTTCGGAGTAAAGAACCCCAAAGCCGCCGTTGTCATAGTCCACGGCTTTACGGAGTTTGCCCGCAAATACGACGAGCTGTGCTGGTATTTTATGAATATGGGCTACGACGTATACGTTTACGATCAGCGCGGTCACGGACTTTCCGGCAGAGAGTCCGGAGACGGCTCACTTATTCATATAAACAGCTTCGACGATTATGTCGACGATCTGGACGCCGTAATAGAGCAGCTTGCAAAGCCTATGTCGCCGGGACTTGACATATATCTGTATACCCACTCCATGGGCGGCGCCGTGGGAGCGCTGTATATGTGCCGCCATCCCGAAAAAGTGAAAAAGGTGCTGCTTTCTTCCCCCATGGTAAGTCCCAGAACTCACGGTATGCCCCACTTCCTTGTGCGCCGTGTCATACGCAAAGAAGCGGCGCGTACCTCATGGGAGTCAAAATTCAGATATTCCGGCGAGTTCCGCGAGGATGCGGATTTCTCAAGATCCGCGGATAACAGCTACAACCGCTTCAGGCATAATCTTGATTTGCGCATTGCCGAAAAGCGGTATCAGGGCTCTGCCTCCACAAACCGCTGGATGTATGAGGCTCTGACGGTGGACAAAAGTATTCTGAACAGACAGGCGCTGTCCGCAGTCACGGCATGCGTGCTTCTCGTAGCCGCACAGAGAGATACCGTGGTGCAGTCATATCCTCAGAAAAAGCTGGCGCGCATACTGGGCAACCGCTGCCGGTATGTGTGCATAAAGAGGGCAAAGCACTCTATTTTTGTATCGGGAGAGGATATTCTGGAAGAATACATTGACACGGTAAGGCGGTTTTTTGCCGAATAGGACAAAAGGGAAAATAAGACGGGCGGGGAATTTTTCCGTATCCCCGACCCGGGGAAGATGCAGTTTTCGGCGCTCCGCAGGGAGTGCTTTTTTTCATATTATAACTATTTTACATCAAAATGCAACAATTTTCAATCATTTCGCCAATAAATGCCCGTATGAAAAATTATTTCCGTAATTGGCAAAAAAGACTTGCCAAAGCGCGGCGTCTGTGTTATAGTAAGCGCGGTGCAAACAACATCAATAAAGCCGAAACGGCAAAATGCGGAGGCAAATATGCTTGCTGAAAGACCGCCCATGGGGTGGAATTCCTGGAACACCTTCGGTGCAAATATAACCGAGGAACTGATTATGGGCATTGCGGATGCCATGGTAGAAAAGGGACTCAAGGACGCCGGATACGAATATGTGGTCATTGACGACTGCTGGTCTCTGAGAGAGCGCGACGCCGACGGAAGAATGGTCGCAGATCCCGCAAAATTCCCCCACGGTATGAAATACCTTTCCGACTATATCCATTCCAAAGGGCTTAAGTTCGGAATGTACTCCTGCTGCGGCACCATGACCTGCGCGGGACATCCCGGCAGCTTCGGTCATGAATATGTTGACGCTCAGACCTTTGCGGATTGGGGCGTGGATTTTCTTAAATATGACAACTGCTTCAGACCTGTGGGCGCCCAGTCGGATATGATGGGCGAACAGCTTTACCGCCGCATGGGACTTGCGCTGAAGGCTACGGGCAGGGATATTCTCTTCTCCGCCTGCAACTGGGGCAACCACAAGGTGTGGGAGTGGGCGAGAAGCGCAGGTGCGCATATGTTCCGCACCACGGGTGACATTTACGACAATCCTCAGTCTTTTAAGGGCATAGCTCTTGAACAGCTTCATATGCTGGCGTCAAGCGCGCCCGGCTGCTTCTGCGACCCCGATATGCTCATATGCGGTATGTACAACAACGGAAATGTCAGCGGCATGGGCGGCTGTACTGCGGCTCAGTACAAATCGCATTTTGCACTGTGGTGCGTGACGGCGGCGCCCCTTATGATAGGCTGCGACATCAGAAACTGCGACGAGGAGACCCTGGAGCTTCTGAAAAACCGCGCGCTTATCGCCATAGATCAGGACACTGAGGCAAGACCGCCCTATGTTGTGGGCTATCCGGATCAGAACGAGACATATCTCCATATGTTCCGTCATTTGTCCGACGATAAATTCTGCCTTGCAAGCTTTAACTTTACAGACGTTGCCAGAGAGGGCTATATTCACCTTTACGATATAGGAATTACTCCCGAAAGCGGCTATACCCTTGAGCTTACCGACGCGCTGACCGGAGAGAAGCTCAGACTCCGCGACGAAGTTATCGTGGTACACTGCGATGCGGGAGACTGCAAGGTATACAATGCGACTTTGGTAAAGAAATAATTCTGCATACCTAAAATTGTTAATTGCAAAAAGTCCGCGGAGAAGCCGCGATGTTCTTAATGACAGGCTGACAGCCCGAAACAAATATTGTTTCGGGCTGTCATACTATTTTGCTTTTTCTCTTAAAATACTATCTGACAAGTATACCGCCTCTGTATTTTATATATAAAACTTGTAAGTATTTAAGTGTTATTCAGTACTGCGTACAGAGTTTTATTTTTTCTGCGAAAAAGTTTTATTGAAACCTTACGGTTTCAGTGGTATTTTATTCGCCGCCAAACTGTGCGAAGCACAATAAAACTATGCGAAGCATAATAAAACTGCAAGGCAATATCACTCGCCGTCAGGCGAATAAAACTGCCGAGTGTCCTTTTGGACACTCGGCAAAAACAAGTGATTTTTTCCGTGATGAGTGTTCAAAACAGAACCGAGTGAAAAACTTTTGTTTTTTGAGTTTTATTCAGTACTGCGTACAGAGTTTTATTTTTTCTGCGAAAAAGTTTTATTGAAACCTTACGGTTTCAGTGGTATTTTATTCGCCGCCAAACTGTGCGAAGCACAATAAAACTATGCGAAGCATAATAAAACTGCAAGGCAATATCACTCGCCGTCAGGCGAATAAAACTGCCGAGTGTCCTTTTGGACACTCGGCAAAGCCGCGGACTATTCGTATGCTTTTATATTCTGCCGATATTTGAGACAGCTCACTTTTCGGCTTTTTCGTCAACCATATGCACATCCACCTGCGGGAAGGGGATGCTGATTCCGGCTTCGTCAAAGGCGCGCTTGACATTTTCCTGAAGCGCAAAATAAACGGTCCAGTAATCCTCGCCCTTGCACCATGCGCGCACCCGGTATTTTACGGCGCTGTCGCCGTGTTCGGCAATCATTACCTCTGCTGCGGGATCCTTCAACACCTGCGGAATGCCGTTTGCTACCGACAGTATGGCAGCGCGCACCTTGTCAATATCGTCACTGTAGGAAGCGCTGAAATCAAGATCCACGCGGCGGCGCGGCTCGGCGGAATAGTTTGTGACGGTGGAGCTTGTCAGGGCACTGTTGGGAATGACCACTCTGCGGCAGTCGGGAGTTACAAGTGTGGTGTGGTATATTCCTATGGAAGCCACGGTGCCGTCGCCGCTGGGGCTGCTTATGTAGTCACCTACGGAGAAGGGGCGGAATATCATTATCATGAGGCCGCCTGCGATGTTGGAAAGACCTCCCTGAAGAGCAAGACCGATGGCAACGCCCGCACTGCCTATGACCGCTACCATTGATGTCATGGGCACACCCAGATATGCCGCCACAGTCACGATGATAAGCACCTTAAGGGCAATGCTTACGAAGCTTACGACAAAGCCGCGCACGGTTTCGTCCGTATGGGCGCCGACCTTTCTGTTTTTCAGCTTTTTTACCAAAAATCCCGTAAGCTTGAAGCCTACGATGAGAATGACCGCACTTATAAGCAGCTTTACTCCCGCGCTCATTGCAAATTCCGCAATTTTGTCAAGTATTGCTTTGAAATCAAACATAATGTTCCTCCTGTAATATCGTACTGAAGTTATTGTAGCACCCCGGCGGCTGTGTGTAAATACCGCGTCTTAAAAAATCGCGTCAAAAACCGACAAAAAAAGCTGCGTAATTTGTGGAAGAGGTATAATATTTGTAGAAACTTTTAGTTGACAAACAGTAAAAAACAGATACAAAGGGGTAATATTGCGAAAAAAACAGATGGATTTTTCGGCAAAAATAGTTGAAATTGATTTACTTCTGTGATATACTCACAGTAGAAGAGTGCCGACTGACGGTGGCACTTTTAAAAAAATGAACTAAACGGAGGATTTTAGAATGAAGAAAGTTCTGTCACTTGTCCTTGTGGCGGCTATGCTTGTCTGCGGTATGGCTATTATACCTTCCGCACAGGCTGCGACTCTGGACAAATACAATGTGGCGGCCGAAGCATATTACTTCGGCGGAGAAGTAAACTTCTCCGAGACATTGGATGGCGGTCTTACCTGGTCTGACGCGGAGACCATTAAAGCGGGCGATGCGTCCAAGGGCGCCATTCTTCTTGACGGTAAGATCGAAGACGGCGAGTGGGGCGATCCCGTCGTTCATGTAGACAGCGAGTATGCTGCAAACAATGGAGGTCAGACATACGGCAAGAATACTGCCTTTGAGACCCCTTCCGCAGAGAATACATATTACTACTACACGCTTAACTCTACAACCAAAAAGTCCAACACCCCCAAGGGTCTGAACTTTGATTTGTATATCATGTGGGATGAGGATTATCTGTATGTTGCGGCTCATGTTATCGATAACGACGGCTACGGCCCCGCAGGTAACGCAGGAGAAGACGCCTGGGACGGAGACGCCTTCCAGTTCAGAGTAGACCCTCTGGGCCCCAACTCCGCAACTGACGGCATCAATTACAATGCTGTAGGCGGCGAAGAAACATATGCGCTTCCCTGGGCGGGCATTACCTACACCGACAGACATCAGATCACTCACGAAACTGTCGGAAACTTTATAATTGCCTGCACTAACACTTACACCGAGACTTTTGATGCAGCTCTCAGATATGATCCCGAGGAAGTGGACTACACATTCAAAGACGGCAGCGTAGGCACCATAACCAAGTATAAGGGTACTGACGCAAGTTATGCGATGTATGACTACGGCGAGGGTATTTACGGCTCCGCTGCGTATGTCGATACCAGCCCGAACCAGTTCAGTAAGAGCTGTATAATGGACTATGAGGTAGCACTTCCGTGGAACCTTGTTGCTGAAGATTACACTGCAGTCGCAGGCAATGAGCTGGGTGTTGCTGCCGCACTTCTTAACGGTAAGCCCGGCGCAGGCACATACAATGCATGGCTCGGCTGGGGTACCGGTATATGTAAATCTCAGGTTCAGTATGACCCCCAGACCGCAGGCGGTTCCAACAGCCTGACCCTTTCTGCAACCCCTTACACTACTTCCCGCTGCACTCACCCCAGCTTCAGTGCTGCTACCTGTGTAGCTCCCGAAACCTGTACTGAGTGCGGATATGAGAGAGGCTACAAGACCGGACACGATTATTCGTACTCCGATGTGGTACTTCCTACCGCTAACGCCGAAGGCTCCATCACCGGTACCTGCAGTGTGTGCGGAGATGTTGCTGTTACGCCGATTCCCACATCCACCACCGAAGTAAGGTACACCTTCAGTACCACCGATACCACTATTGTTAAGACCGAAGACGGAAAAGAAGAAAAGGGCTTCAACTCCGGATTTACCGCTACGTGGAGAAAATCAAACGACAGAGACGCGGACGGTAACCGTAGCGGAGAACTTATCTATAATCCTGACGGAAGCAACAAAAACACTTTCGATAATACCACCTTCCCCGAGATCGGTGCGGTGCTTGACCTTTACGGCAACGGTTCCAATATAGCCGAGGTAGCTGCCGATGTTGACAACGAGGATCAGGCAGGAACGTATTTTGACCTTAATACATGGCATTCAAGATACTGCTATAAGATGGATGTATACTTCCCCGATCTGACTACCGATTTCTCCGACGGCTCAACTACCGGTCACTATAACCCCGGTATCAGAAACTGGTTTGGAAAGGACACTAACTTCGGCTTCTATTCTGCAGGTCTGTTCAAGATTGAGGACGAATATTACTTTGCAGTAATCGATGCGAGAACCGGAGACAGCCTTGACACCACAAAAGAGGAGTTCGAGGCAGCTGCTCTGTCCTATACAAAGGCAACGGCTGAGGATATGACCACCGAGACATGGCACACCTACGCGTTTATGTTTGTCGAGGATACCGATGCAAATACCGCTACTGCAGTATTTGCATGGGACGGCAAGATAGTTGCTGCTGCTTCCGACTATCATATGGGTTATCAGTACAACGAGGGCACATGTATGTTCCGCCGTTACAGCATGGGTATGTATTTAAAGGATGTCATATTCGGCAGCGGTGATCTTATGAATAACTATGTTGACGCAGGAACAGAGCCTTCCGATACTTATACCGTTACTATTGACGGCGTAGCTACCGAGTATGCGGCAGGCGAGACCGTTTCTCTCAGCAAGGAATTCTATGTAGAAGAAGGCAAGGGCTACCGTTTCGCAGGTTGGAGCGGCGACACCGACGTGCTTGAAGACGCAAGCATTGGTGTTACCTCCTTCACTATGCCCGCACGCAGCATCACCCTTACTTCCTCCTATGTTGTAGTAGGTGACGCTAACAGCGACGGTAAGATAAACGGTACCGATATCAACTTCATGAAGAGAATCATTGCCGGTACATATTCTACATCTCTGTCTATGGATATTAACGGAGACGGAAGCTGGAACGGTACTGACGCTAACCTTCTGAAGAGAATACTCAGCGGTGCTTATACCCCTGCTAAATAATCTTCAGATACAGTTGAAGTTACAGTAATTCAAAAAGGCACCGAAGATCTTCGGATCTTCGGTGCCTTTATATATGCCTACGGCAATACGGCGCCCGGGTGGGCGAATGAAACAGTTCCGCCGCGGCGGAGAGCCGCTGAGAGCCGGATATCATTATGCGGAAAAGCGGTGCTGAATGCTGCCCTGTAGTGCATTTCCGGGAATACTGACGGCAGCATTTATATAATATTTACCGCCGTCACAGCGCATAATAACTGAAACAGCATAGTAAAATAGTAAAAGAGAAAGCCACCCTGCCAACGAAGCGGCAGGGTGGCTCTTTGCTATGCCGTTTTTACTTTTCTGCTTCGCTTTACTCAAGCTCAAAGGCTCCCGTGTAAAGCTGATAGTAGGTGCCGCGGCGCTCTATAAGCTCCTCGTGGGTTCCGCGCTCGATTATTCTTCCGTGGTCAAGCACCATAATCACATCAGAATTCATGACCGTCGACAGCCTATGGGCTATAACAAACACGGTTCTGCCCTCCATGAGCTTATCCATACCCTTCTGCACGATAGCCTCCGTGCGGGTATCTATGGAGCTTGTAGCCTCGTCAAGTATCATTACGGGGGGATCTGCCACCGCCGCGCGGGCAATGGCAATAAGCTGACGCTGACCCTGAGACAGATTGGAGCCGT
>JBJDYY010000143.1:0-2956 GCA_051867715.1 Candidatus Avispirillum sp. | reverse complement strand
TAAGCCGTATAAGATTGAGTTGCAGCAGTAAGATAGTTTATGAAGTTAATTGAAAGGAATTAAACTGACAAAGCTATAAGCTGCTGGCTTTTACAGCTTACACATTGTTGTGTATTATGAATATAGATAACGGTGACATATGTATCTGTATCAGTTTTCTAATAATTATATAAAATTGTGTGGGGTATTTCAGATTATGAACAGTATATATTTCTATACATTTTTTGATTTTCAGTGTATTGATAAATCAGGAATTATTTATAAGGGGGGATGACAGATATGGTTTGGGTAATATTCAATGTATGTGAAACAGGAAAACTCCTGCTTCCATAAAAATTTCATATTACCGCATCGGCTCTGTCTGAGCCGATGCGGGAGTTTCTCAAGCGCGCATTTGCGCAAATGTTATGACAAATATATTACGGCGGGGCAGTCCCCTGCAGGAAAGGAAGTACATAAGTGAAAGTTAAAAACATTTTGAAAAGGTTTGGCTCTCTGGCACTTGTGCTTGTTATGCTTGCGGCTATGATACCGGGCTTTACACTTGCCGCCAAAGCGGCAGGTACTCTGAATACTATTTCCGGACTCACCGCTACATGGACCGATGCAAGTAATTCAAAGGGCTCTGCGTCATGGTCTGCCAGCGGCACCAGCATTACCGGTACGGCGACGGGATATAAACAGTATGGAGTTATAGGAAACACAATCACGACAACACTTACCCTTACCAACAGCTTCGGCAGCGAGGCTGCTCTGTCTTTTGACTATACACTGGAAGGCGGCGGCAGCGTTTCCGGAATTTCCGGAGAAAGTTACTCCGGCGTTCTTGCTGACGGAGACTCACTCACCATTACCCTGACATCTCCCAGCGGTACGAGTACAAACACACTAAGCATCACCGGACTGTCACTTATAAGCACATCTGCCGGTGATGTGACCACCACTTTCAAAACCGCAGAGGGCGGCAGCTATACTGTTGCAGAGGGGTCTGGAACTGCTGAAGAAATCACAGCGGAAACCCAAAAGACCGCTGCTGCCGGCACAGAGTATACGGTTTCCGCAACGGCAGCTTCCGGTTATCTGTTTTTCGGCTGGTACAACGAGACCACCGGAAAAATCATGAGCAACGACACGCCGTATACCTTTAAGGCGTCTGCCGATATGACGCTGGTACCGAGGTTTATTTCCGACACTACGGCGCTTTTTGGCGTAGGAACAGCTAAGTTCGACGATCTGACAGAAGCCGGTGCATATGCTGCCGCGGGCGGTGTTAAGACAATAGTTTTGCTTAACGACGGTACAGTTTCCGGCAGCCATACTATTCCTGCGGGAACAACCCTGCTGATACCTTTTGATGACAACAACACTCTTTACACCGACACTCCGGAAACCACCAGTAGTTTTTTGAACAATGTGGCTTGGGTAAAGCCCACGGCTTACCGTACCTTGACCCTGGCGGCGGACGCGGATATTACGGTGAACGGCGCTATAAGCCTGAGTGCAAAGCATGCTGCCGGCGGCTCTGGAGGAAATGCCGGAAGTCCCACAGGTCCCTGCAGCTTTATGAATATGACTGAGGGCTCCCGTATTACACTTAACAGCGGTGCTGCCCTTTATGCATGGGGATATGTTACGGGCAGCGGCACCATTACCGCAAAGTCCGGCTCTAAGGTTTATGAAAACTTTCAGATACGCGATTTCCGCGGCGGTACAGCAACCAGCGCCATGGCCAATGACGGCCTTGTATTCCCGCTGAGCCAGTACTATGTGCAGAATGTGGAGGCTCCCATTACTTATGAGAGCGGCGCCGAGGAATGGGTATATACTTCACTTTATATGAGCAGTATGGTCTTCTCCGCTTCCGTTAAATTCGTAGGTGACGGAGCTATGTTCCAGCCCAAGGAGGGCGGCAGCGTGACAAAGACATATATCGGCTCTTCCGACAGGCTGAATATAGATGTCCGTGGAAACGCAACACTTTCTTCCATTCAGCTTTCTATCAGCGGCACAAATATTAACTCGGCAAGCTATATTCTGCCAATCAACAGCAATATCGACATAAATATTCTTTCCGGCACTACTACCGTCAGTCAGGATCTGGCGCTGCTTCCCGGCTCCGCTGTTAGTATTTCCGACGGAGCAACGCTGGACATCGCTTATACCGATTCGCCCAGCCCTGCTATTGAATCCGGCGTGGGCTATAATCTGTTTGCATATGACGCAGATGAGTGGACCTACGGTTATGACGGGGATTTGAACCGTGTTGACGGTGTTAAATATGTTTATTCGGGTTATAGATTTATTCCGCTTAGCTATGCTCCGGGCAGAACATATACCCGTACCGAAGCGGATCTTAAGGATGTTGTAATTGATGTCAACGGCACCATAACTGCCGACGGTTTCCTGTTTACCACAGCAGGCGGTGCAAGCATAATTTCCTCCGGCAAAACGGGCAGAATCGTAATGGCAAGCGGCGCGGGCACCGAAGAGTACATATTTCAGGCTACGCAGAGCGGCAGCGATATAACATATTATGCTATACCCGTTACATCTGCTGTCCTTAAAAACGGCGACGGTACTTATACGGAAACTGCGGGAGCCGTAGCCAACGACACCTTCATTTACAATGCTGCCAAGGACAAGTGGGTAAAAGAAGGTGAGATCGAAGAAATCACCGTTACTTTCAATGCCAACGGCGGCGAGGGAAGTATGGAAGCGCAAACCATTGAAAGCGGTGTTGACGCTGTATTGGCGGATAACTCTTTCACACGCGAGCATTACTCCTTCAAAGAATGGAATACCGCTCAGGACGGCAACGGTACTTCCTATAAAAACGGTGCAACGGTCAACTTCACCGAGGATACCACACTCTACGCTACCTGGGAAATTGATACTTTTACTGTAACCTGGAAGAACGAAGACGGTACAGTCCTGAAGACAGATGAAAATGTAGCTT
>JBJDYY010000142.1:0-2973 GCA_051867715.1 Candidatus Avispirillum sp. | reverse complement strand
AAAAACCATTCGGGAGGAGGAAAACAAGCAGAGGATAGCCCTGGGCATGACCCAGTCTCCCCCTACTTATACCGCGAAATTTGCGGCTGTAACTCCTGCCGCGCATAAGACGCAACACGGCGACGAAGAAATCAAAGCCGTCGAGCTGCAAGCCGCACAAATCAAAGCCGATGCCGCTCCCGAAGCAGAGCCTGTAGAAGACACCGAAACCGAAGAAGACATGTCGGAGGCGGAAATCGCCGAAGCGGAGAGCGTTGAAACCTTTACGGACATTGACGAAACGCCTGATGCAGCCGATGATTCAACAGACACCGTCGAAGAAAGCCTTGACGAAGTACCCTATGCAGAGGATGTTACGAACAACGAGCTTCTGAATAAGTATCCGTCCCTTGACGAGCTCCTAAGCGAGCTTGAAAACAACGGAGAAAGCTCCGAAGACGGCGCAGAATCCGCCGACGGCGAAGCCGAAGAAGCGGACGGGCTTCGCAAAAAAGTCAACTGGTTTTTCGACTTTCTCGAAGTGTTTTCCATATGCATGGCATGTATAATTCTGACCTTCACATTTGTAGCAAGACTTACCAGAGTAGACGGTCATTCCATGGACGACACGCTGCAGGACGGGCAGTATCTTGTAGTATCAAATCTGTTTTATACCCCCACCCCCGGCGATATAGTAGTGCTTCAGAACACCTCGCTCAATCAGCCTGTGCTGAAGGAGCCGCTCGTAAAGCGTATTATTGCAGTAGGAGGACAGACTGTCGATATTGCTCTTGACGGCACCGTTACAATAACGGAAAAAGACGGCACTTCCTATGAGCTGGATCAAAGCTTTACAAAAGACGAGGAATATAAGGAAGCGCCTACCCACTGCGAAGTACCCGAGGGATATGTGTTCGTTATGGGAGACAACAGGAACGGATCAACGGACAGCCGTGACTACCGTGTAGGTATTGTGGACGAGCGCTGTATTTTCGGACGCGCTCTTGTGAGAATCATCCCCGTCGGCGAGTTTACCGTTTTCCGTAATCCTTACACTACCGAATAATTCAGAAAAATTATATGATTAAACCGAAAAGACTGAGACCGGGCAGCAGAGTCGCAATCGTCAGCCTGTCCAGCGGCATACTGGGAGAAAGAGAATATATACACAAATACTATATTGCCAAAGAGCGCCTTGAAAAGGATTTCGGACTTGAAACGGTGGCTATGCCCCATGCTCTGAAAGGCAGTAAATTTGTATATGAACACCCTGAGCTGCGGGCAAAGGATCTGTGCGATGCCTTTGCGGATAAGAGCATTGACGCGGTTATTTGCGCCATAGGCGGAGACGATTCGGTACGGATACTTCCGTATATTGACTATGGCATTCTGCGCGTGAATCCTAAAATCTTTATGGGATATTCCGACTCCACAGTTACGCATTTTATTATGAACAAAGCCGGACTTGTGTCATTTTACGGTCCCTCTGTTATGTGCGAATTCGGCGAGTATGTTAAAATGTTTGACTATACAAAGCGCGCCGTTTCAGATGTACTGTTCGGTGACACAAACGGGTACAGCGTACTGTCAAGCAATGTATGGTCAAAGGATCATGTGCCGTGGCGTGAGGAAAATATAAATATTGAAAAAACGCTGCTGCCGGAAAAGCATCATTATGAGGTGCTCAGCGGCTCGGGAGTTGTAAAAGGACAACTGCTCGGCGGCTGCATAGATGTTTTCCCCATGATATGCGGTACAGAAATATGGCCGGATACAGACGGCTGGAAGGACAAAATCCTGCTGATTGAAACAAGCGAGGATAAACCCTCCCCCGAACTAATTACCTATTATTTAAGAAATCTCGGAGCACAGGGAATTCTCGGTGTCATACGCGCAATTCTTGTAGGCAAGCCGCAGGAGGAAGTCTATTATCAGGAATACAAGGAAGTTTTCAAAAAGGTACTTCACGAGTTTTCCCTTGACAGTCTCCCCGTGCTCTACAATGTGAACATCGGTCACGCCGCTCCCGTCGGCGTGCTGCCACTGGGGATTGAATACGAAGTGGACTTTGATAAAAAGACAATACGCTTTGCGGAGTCCGCAACGGTTTAAGCGGTTATATGCTTTTTGCATAGCAGCAAATTTTACGACAAAAATCTAAAAGGAGGTGAGACGGTATTGAGTCTTTCAAATCAGAATATTAACTGGTTTCCCGGACATATGGCAAAAACAAGGCGGCTTATTTCGGAAAACCTGAAAAATGTCGATATTGTTATAGAGCTTCTGGACGCAAGAATACCCCGAAGCTCCGAAAACCCGGAAATAGCCCGCCTTATCGGAGACAAGCCGTCTCTTACCCTGTTCAACAAAGCTTCCCTTGCAGACCCCGAAGCAACCCGGCGCTGGCAGGAATATTACAAAAGCAGCGGTCGGCAGATGCTTGCCGTAGACTGCAAGACAGGAGAAAACCTTAGCAAAATCGGGGCTGAAGTGCGCCGAATACTTTCCAAAAAGATAAAAACTTGGGAAGAAAAAGGCATGGTAGGACGGCGTGTTCGCGCCATGATAGTGGGAATACCCAATGTGGGCAAGTCCTCCCTTGTGAACAGGCTGTCCGGGCAGAAAAAAGCAAAGGTTGAAAACCGTCCTGGAGTCACACTTGCAAAACAATGGGTGACTACAAATCAGGGCTTCGATCTTTTGGATATGCCCGGTGTGCTGTGGCCGAAGTTTGAGGACAAACTGACAGGAGAAAACCTTGCGGTAACGGGCGCTATCAAAGACACCGTGGTGGACACGGAGGAGCTTGGTATGATTCTTGCCGCCCGCCTGTTTGAGCTGTACCCCGATCTGTTCTGCGCGCGATATAAGCTGACTCCCGACGAAGCGGAGGGACTTGATTCCTACGATCTACTGTGCGCGGTGGGCAAAAAACGCGGATTTCTGGTCTCCGGCGGAGACGTGGACCTGGAGCGTATGGCCCGGGTGTTGCTG
>JBJDYY010000141.1:0-3006 GCA_051867715.1 Candidatus Avispirillum sp. | reverse complement strand
GACAGAATATACGCCGTAAGGCTTATAAAGGACGGTCGCGCCGTTAAACTTGAAAATCCCCGCGCCAACAATCTTCAGGCACCGAGCCGCCTTGCAATTACGCAGGCTATGCGATTCGGCGAGTTTACCCTGCCGGAGTACCGGGAGGGAGCGAAAATAGCAGTTGCCGTAAACGGCGTACACGGTGCAGAGGGCGTGTACTGCTGTGCCGAGATCGACGGCGAGCTTGCGGGCTTCCCTATGCGTGCGCCCGAATATAAGGCGAATATGTGGGAGCACAGAGTTATGGACAGCGACAGGAACAATACCTTTTTCCTGCCTCTTGCCCACGGACTGTGCGGCAAAAGAATAAAGATATACGCCCTGTTCAACGACCGCGGCTGGGACGAATGCGACTGCCGTGTTTATCTCTGCGACGCTCACAGGGACTGAAAAAATAAAAAAGCGTGTATAAATAAGACTTTCAGGGGAATAATACCGTACCGAAAAACAAAAAGAAAGGTTTGGTTTATTGTTTATGAAAGTCAAAGTTATGGTTTCGCTGTGCTGCGCGGTGCTGTTTGCAGTCATAGTCCTGTCAGTCCTGCCCGTAAACGGGGAGGAGAAGATATACAGCGATCTTGTAAGACTCCATGTTATTGCAAATTCCGATTCCGACGAGGATCAGGCTTTGAAGCTGAAGGTGCGCGACGCCGTTCTGAGCGAAGCCTGTTCCCTTGACATGGGTACCGACAAGGAAAGCGCTCAGGCTGTTCTGTCCGCAAACAGGGAAAGACTGTGCGCCGCCGCCCGCAGAACGGTAGAGGCGGAGGGTTATACTTACGATGTTTGTGTTGAGCTCGGAAGCGAAAAATATCCGGAGCGCACTTATGAGGACTTTGTGCTTCCCGCCGGCACCTATACATCGCTGAGAGTTATAATCGGAGAGGGAAACGGTCATAACTGGTGGTGTGTGCTGTATCCGCCGCTCTGCACCTCCACCGCCGAGGAGAGAGAGGAGACCTTTATTGCCGCAGGCTTTACGGACGAGCAGTACAAAGCCATAACCGACGGCGGAAAAACCAAATATAAGGTAAAATTCAAAATAGTCGAGATACTGGAAGAAATCTTCGGCTGATCTGGGACTGAAAAGGGGAAGCGCGCCGCGCTTCCTTTTTTTGTAAAACGAAAACCATCTGTTAAGCATCGTATGCTACACAGGCGGGGCAAAAGGGGCATTTGACGCTTAGAAATCCCGCCGCAGCGGAGGCTCCCCTGTGCAAGGGGAGCTGGCGCCGAAGGCGACTGAGGGGTTGTTTTGCAGATTACAGTGTGACAATCCCTCCGTCACGGCATACGCCGTGCCACCTCCCTTTACACAAGGGAGGCAGAGTATCCCTCCGCATTAGCTGCTGTGGGTCAAATTTGCGAATGTCGGAAGTATCGGCGGCTTTTCACCCGCCGGTCATGATTTGCTTTTTCGGTTTTTATATGAAAAAACAATACAGTTTACAGTTGCATTACAGGATTTTTTAGTACTTTTGATGTTTTTATTTCAAAAAATCAATTAAAAATATCGAAATATCCAAATCGTTATTTTTGTCGATAAAACTGTTGCAAACGCAAAAACAAATCGGTATAATAAAAATATATTAAGAAACCTGAAACAAAAAACGGTATATTAAAGAAAGGCGCTGTACATTATGAAGCTTCTTGAAGATAGAATCCGCAAAGACGGTAAGGTCGGCGAGGGCGATGTGCTTAAAGTCGACAGCTTTCTTAACCATCAGATCGATGTAGGCTTTCTGTGCGAGCTGGGCAAGGAGTTCAAGCGTCTTTACGAGGGTGAGAAGATCACGAGGATTCTGACCATCGAAGCCTCCGGTATCGGCATTGCCTGTCTTACCGCTCAGTATTTCGGCGTTCCGGTGGTATTTGCCAAAAAGACAAAGACCAACAACATATACGCGGATGTGTATACCTCCAAGGTGGAGTCATACACACATAAAACCACATACGACATAGTAGTGTCAAAGGAATTTCTCAGTCCCGACGACAGGGTGCTTATTATAGACGACTTTCTGGCAAAGGGAAGCGCGCTGACGGCTCTTATATCTCTCGTAAATGCTGCGGGAGCCCAGGTTGCCGGCTGCGGCATCGCCGTTGAAAAGGCTTACCAGAAAGGCGGAGAGCTTGTAAGGTCGCAGGGAATTAGAGTAGAGTCGCTTGCACGCATCAAATCAATGAGCGTTCAGGGTGGCGTGGAATTCTGCTGACGCTTTTTCATTTATTACTTATGTTTAACTGAGAGCCTGTCTCTCAAAAAATAAATTTTTACGGAGGATATACCAATGAACAGAAAGATTCTTGCAGTGCTTCTGGCAATTGCAACCCTTATCGGTACCTTTGCGCTTGCTTCCTGCGGCAAGACCGATACCGACAAGGACAACGGCGACAAGGGTAACACCGCAGAGGCTATCAAGGTAGGATTCATCTTCCTGCACGATGAAAACTCCACCTATGACCTCAACTTCATCAAGGCCGCTGACGAAACTCTCGAGACGCTCGGCTTTGAGAAGTCCCAGTTTATCTACAAGACCAACATTCCCGAAGGACAGGAGTGCTTCGAGGCTGCTGAGGACCTGGTAGATCAGGGCTGCACCATCATATTCGCTGACTCTTTCGGTCACGAGGACTACATGATTGAGGCAGCTAAGAAGTATCCCGAGGTTCAGTTCTGCCATGCAACCGGCACCAAGGCTCACACCGAGGGTCTTGACAACTATCACAACGCATTCGCTTCCATCTACGAGGGCAGATACCTTGCCGGCATCGCTGCAGGTATGAAACTCAACGAGATGATCGCTGCAGGCGAGTTTAAGGCTGAAGATGCTAAGATGGGCTACGTCGGCGCATTCACCTACGCTGAGGTTATGTCCGGCTACACCTCCTTCTACCTCGGAGCTAAGTCCGTATGCCCCACCGTTACCATGGAAGTAACCTTCACCGGTTCCTGGTACGATGAGA
>JBJDYY010000140.1:0-14321 GCA_051867715.1 Candidatus Avispirillum sp. | reverse complement strand
ATATTTATAAGATGCGCTCTTGCAATACCCGGCAGTATAAGACAGTCGGTAGGTGCCGTTCGGAAAACGCCGTTTTTCAGTATGTGGACATTGGAATGGGAGCATTCCGTCACTCTCTCACCCCGGTGAAGGACCGCCTCGTGACAGCCGCTTCTGTTGGTGCGGGTCGCCGCCATTACACTGGGAATAAGGTTGAGAGTCTTTATATTGCAGTGATAAAACCGCGTATCCTCTGCGGTAATAAGGCTGACCTTTTCAAAATTGTTCTGAATCTTACCCGGCTTCAGCATAATCCAGATATTTGCCTGCATATCCTCCGGATACACATGGTTTCTCAGCGCCGTGCCTCTTGTTGCCTGCCAGTATACGAACTGGTCGCCGTCGTCTACCTTTGACACCATATCGCACAGCAGAGCCGCCATTTCGTCTTTGGTTTCTTTTATTTTAATGTCAAGCATTTCCGCGCTGCGGTAAAACCTGTCAATATGCTCTCTCAGTGCAAATATTTTGTGATTTCTGCTGTATGTAGCGTCGTAAACTCCGTCGCCGAAGTAACAGCCGCGATCCAGCATAGGGATGCTCATTTCTTCAAGGGGAGCAAATTTCCCGTTGTAATAGCCTAATGTTTTCATACAAATACCTCACTTTCCGTGCGCCCCGCGGCGCTGCGAAGTCACTTGCTCAGATAGTACCGTCCCGAATATGCCTCGGTAATACTGCCCCCCGCTTCCACAAGGTCGATAAAAGCGCCGGAGCTGTCAACTCCCTTGAGAAACCTTATGGTGGAAGTGCCCTCTGCAAATGCAACGGAAGTCACCTTGCCTGAGGTTTTCTGCGTTCCCTCAAGCAGCACAATATTGTCCGCATCTCTTACGGAAACATTTATTTTTTCCTCATCAACCGTTACAATAATTTTATAAGAGCCGTTTCTGTAAGTTCCCGAGGTTATATATTCGGCGTTGTCCTCGGAAATTACCTGCCATTTTTCTCCGAAATATATGTACTCGCCCTCATAAATTTCCCCGTAGCCGCCGGCGCTCTCGTCTGTAATACAGACAGTTCCCTCGTCGGGGGAGTATGTAAGCCGCAGAGTTACTCTTACATCACTGTAACCGGGAACCGCAGCCTCTTCGGCATTTGCCTCAAGCCCGTATACCATACCGATGAACGCTTCGCTTCCCGAGTAGATGTCGCACATATAAACATCGTAGGAATACTCTGTTTCGTTGCCCGTATAAACGAGCTGAAGCGCATAGTTATCTCCCAGATAGTAGCCCTCTTTGAAGGGTATGCTGTAATCGTCTTTGGGAGCGCTGATTTCCTTGCCTTTATTTCCGGTGCCGAAAGCGTCGTAAAACACGGCGCAGGAACAAAGGGATACGCACAGTGCAAGAAGCAAAGCAAAGCAGACATACTTTTTCATTTTTCGGCAGCTCCTTCGATAAATTCCGACATAATCGGTACACTAAAATAATAGCACAATGACTCCCCCGTGTCAACAAACATACTGTGAATAAGACGCAAAACGACGCTGTGCAATTTTCCTGAATTACCGTATTAAGGCATAGAAAAAAGGCGGGTTTCCCCGCCTTTTTGCAATATTTCAAAAAATCAGTAATTCTCAGGCTTAACCTGGAAGTAACTCTGAGGATGAGCGCAAACGGGGCACACCTCGGGAGCCTTTTTGCCGATGCAGATGTGACCGCAGTTACGGCACTGCCAGATAACGTCGCCGTCCTTGGAGAACACCTTGCCCTCCCGGCAGTTCTCAAGCAGCTTCAGGTATCTTTCCTCGTGCTCCTTTTCAACCTTTGCAACACCCTCGAACAGAGCAGCGATGTGATCGAAGCCCTCTTCCTTTGCTACTTTTGCAAACTCCGCGTACATATCGGTCCACTCATAGTTCTCGCCTGCCGCAGCAGCCTCAAGGTTTTCCTCTGTGGTGCCGATGCCGCCGTTAAGCAGCTTGAACCACATTTTAGCGTGTTCCTTCTCGTTCTCGGCAGTCTCGGTGAAAATTGCCGCGATCTGCTCGTATCCGTCCTTTTTAGCCTTGGAAGCGAAATAAGTGTACTTGTTTCTTGCCTGGCTCTCGCCAGCAAAAGCCGCCATCAGATTCTGCTCTGTCTTTGATCCCTTAAGTTCCATAATAAATCTCCTTTGAAAAATTTGAAAAATTATTTATATATTATCTCCGCCGCAGGCGGGACATATACACTCCATAACAAGGCTGGACCCGTCAAGCTTTACACCCTCGGGCAGCCCCTTAATAGTAATCTCGGCGTCGGCAACGGGAATGTCGTACATTCTTGCACAGCGCGAGCAAATAATGTGAAAGTGATCTTTGGGGCACATATCGAAGCGATCAGCACCGTCGGGCACGGTGATGCGCCTGATTTCTCCCGCGTCCGCCATAAGAGACAAATTGCGGTATACAGTTCCCATGGCAATGGAGGGGCGGCGTTTTTTCGCCAGCAAATATACCGTTTCCGCAGTAGGATGTGTCCTGCCCGCTTCGCTCAGCGCCTCGATCACTGCTTTTTTCTGCTGAGTCATAGCTTTTCTCTTTTCAATTATTAGGAATAATTCCTATTCCTATATTACACCGTTTATGCCTCCCTGTCAATAGCTTTTTTAATTTTTTGTTAATTTCCACAATTAGTTTATACAGAGATTGTAATTATATATCAAAAGTGTTATAATTTGTTTAACAAGATTTAATACCGCAGACACCGTCCCGCGGTATAAAGAAAGGCGCTTCAAGCTATGAAATACGACTACTCACCGGAAACCGCGGATAAAGCAATTGCCGCAAACGAGCATGTCCGGGCAATAATCAACGAGACCGAAAAGGTCATAATAGGCAAGCACAGCGAAGTGACCATGCTGGTGGCGGCTCTGCTCTGCGGCGGTCATGTTCTCATCGAGGATGTTCCCGGCACAGGCAAAACCACCCTTGCGGCGGCGCTGTCCCGTGCAGCGGGTCTGAAATTCAACCGCGCCCAGTTCACCCCCGACGTGATGGCGTCCGATATTACAGGCTTCAATATATATAACAGGGCAAAGGAGCAGTTTGAGTTCAGAAACGGACTTGTAATGTGCAACATACTGCTTGCGGACGAAATTAACAGAGCCTCACCAAAAACCCAGTCCGCCCTGCTTGAGGCAATGGAGGAGGGTTCTGTTACGGTTGACGGCACCACCTACAAAATGCCCATGCCCTTTATGGTCATAGCCACACAAAACCCCACGGGTTATATAGGCACCTACCCCCTGCCCGAGGCACAGCTTGACCGTTTCGTCCTCCGTCTTTCCATGGGATACCCCACGGAAAGCGAGGAAATATCCGTCATTCTCAACAGAAAAGGCGAAAACCCGCTTGACAGAGTCAAAGCCGTTACAAACGCTGAAAACCTTACGGTGCTTCGTCAGATCGTGTCAAAAGTCACCGTATCCCCCGAAATATCACGCTACATAGTACAGCTTGTGGCGGCAACCAGAGACACACCCCTCATAACTCTCGGAGCTTCCCCCCGCGCTTCCCTTGCGCTTATGAGGCTCTCCCAGGCATACGCCTTTATTCGCGGACGTGACTATGTGCTGGCGGAGGATGTTTCCGCCCTGTATGTCCCCGCCGTAAGTCACAGACTTATGCTCAGTCAGGAAGCAAGGCTTCAGAAGAAGAGCGCCGCCGATGTGCTGACAGAGCTTGCCCGCGGCGTTGAGGTTCCTTACAGAACAGCGAGAAGCACGGGTCGCGGCACCGTATGAAACAGGACAGTAAAGCAAAGCGCACCCGTGCGCTGACGCTGCGCCCGGGGGCTGCCGTATACGCCGTTTTGTGGGTGTACGCCCTTATTATGACCCAGCTTCTGAAAAATCCGGCCTCGGCCGTATTCTTCTGGTTTATGGTTCTGGTGCTTCCCGTAAGCTTTCTTGCCATGATAATAAGCTATGCGTGCGTGCAGATATATGTTTTCACCGACCGCAGCGCCGCCGAGAAGCTGTCCCCCGTGCAGTACGAGGTGCGAATAATCAATTCCTCTCCCCTGCCCATACCCTTTGCTGAGGCGATAACCGTTCTGCCGCAGGAAAGCGGAGTACGGTGCGTAAAGGAGCGCCTTGTACTGTCCCTGCCGCCCTTCGGCGGTTACAGCGTCAAAACAGATGTGCGCTTCAGATACAGAGGAATGTATGAAATCGGCGTGTCAGAGGTATACATATACGACCCTCTCCGCATTTTCAGAATACGCAAAAAAATAAACAATTATTCAAATGTCACCGTGCTGCCCCGCACCCTTGAAACCGACTTCAGCGAGCAGCGTGCCGTTTCCGATTTTCCCTCTCCCGCCTCCAGCAGCGTAAGCACCAGAGAAGCGGCCGAGACCGCCAATATACGCGAGTACCGCGCAGGAGACCCCCTGAAAAGCATCCATTGGAAGCTTTCTTCAAAGGCAGAGGAACTGCAGGTCAGGGACTTTAACACCAACGACGACAGGCAGACTTATATCCTTATAGACTTTGCCGCGCCCACCCCGCCGCCTCAAAGCGAAGGCGAAAAGAAAAACGGCAAACTGTCCCTGCGCTCCCGCCGTGCCACGTCAAAGGCCGTATCGGACGCCGACGGAAACGGTGAAGATAATTCACAAAGCGAAAAAAAACGCCCCTCTCCCGTCAAAAAGCTGCGGGAGAAGGCTGCAGAAATTCTTTCCGCCGCGAAAGAAAAAAGAGAAAAACGCCGTTATATGCGTTTTCGCGCAAAGGGCGTCAGCGCCGCCGACATTGAAGCGGCAAGTATGATCGATGCCCTCATAAAAGAAACATCGAGCAAAAACAAAAAGAAAAAAGCCAAAACCGCAGAAATAAGCACGGCAGAATCCGTGACCGACACCCTTGCGGCAGAGAAAGCCGGGCAGACCGACAACACGGAGAAAGCAAAAGAGCAAGACTCCGCGTCAACCGCCTCCGATACCGCTTCCGCTTCCCGTACTGCCCCTGTACCCGACAGCAAAAACCGGATCAGCGCCGATCAGTGGGGCGGAGCAGTCAAAGCGGATTTTGTGGACGAAATGCCGGAATACTGCGCAGACGGCGTTGCCGATATAGCCTCCTCCCTGCTTATGAAAGAGCTGAAAAGCGGCAGCCGATGCACCGTGCTGTGGTACGACAGCCGCGAGGAAAAGGGCTTTGCCCACACCCTCGCCGCCACGGTAGCGGATTTCGAGGGAGCATACTCCCGCTTTGCCTGCGCACCCGTAGTCGATGCCGAAAACAGAGTGTCCCGTCTTGCCGACTTTGTAAGCGTCACCCAAAATGTAACGGTAAAAATAGTCACGGCAAACCTTGACCCCATAAACGTGAGTCAGTACTGCACCGTTCCCTCCCGCTTCGGCGGCGCGGGCACCGGATGCCGTACCGAAGTAATGGTGTTTGACCCCGAGGATAAATATGTTTCCCCGGTTTCCCGCCTGCGCTATGCGGACTCCTGCCGCCTTCTTCTCAGACAGTACGGCATAGTAATGAGAGAAGTCGAAGAGACGGACGGCACCGACGGCAGACCTCATCTGCGCGACAAAAACGCGCCGTAATACTGCAGTAAATGAATAGGCCTTGACAAGGGAATACAATTCTGATACACTGTACTCAGTAGCCGAGTGAGACTGGGTTAAGCCCTTGTTATCAAGGAGAACACCTTTATCGAACTCGGCTACTTTTTCTATATATTTCACATTGTATGCTCTGTAAAAATCTTCTCCTGATTTTTCAGAAAATGCTTGCTCAATATATATTTTTACCAAGACATTTATACCATCGAGATTTGCAATTGTGTACAAAATGAAATCTATCAAATCCACCGAAAGGAGCCGCCCAAAGGCGGACAGATCAGTTCTTTGAAAAAGACCGATAATACAGGATCCGCACGTCTGAAAAGGGCGCGGCTCCGAAACCAAAAGAAAGATAGGCAAAAGCCGAAAAAAGTGTACATACCGCCCTCCCGGAATATGTCCCCCGTTGTCACTTATATAGGGCTGTTTCTTCGCACGCTGCTGGTGTATATAGGCATTTTCGGAATTACATCGTTTATATGCGGCGCCGCGGGACTTACGGCGGCGGCTGACTGGAGAGCGCTTTATGTAAGCACGGGCTTTATCGCCCTTGTATCCCTTGCTCCCGCCATCGCCTGCGGCCTTGCTTCGTTAAACCGCATATTCGCCGCCGCAGTACCCTTCGTTTACACCGGAATATATATGGGAGTAGTGGCATACTCTTACGGCAACCCCATTGAATTCACCGTGCAGAGCGCCGTAAGAGTGTATAACTTTGCCCTGTATCATGTAGTCTCCTACGGCTATTATTCTTTGGGCAACTATATGGTAAGCGACGGCTACGACTATTCCTCCGCCGCCTATGCAGTAAGCGACCCGAAGCGCTTTTGCGGTGTGTTTCTCCTTTGCACTCTTGTAGGCCTCATACTGTACTTTACCGTTCAGAAAAAGGTCAGAATTATTCCGCTTGCGCTGTTTTCCGCAGCGGTTATCGCACCTGTTCTCACTTATAATCTGCCCTACGGCAACGCGGGAACGGCATTTTTTATCGTATTCATATGCGGTGCCGTAGCTCTCAAGGTCTACGACCGCCGCTATTGCGGAAATCTTGAAAAGCGCGCCTCAAAAAAAGCCGAGCGCCTACGCCGGAAAGCCGAAAAAAGTGAAAAGCGCCGCATAGAGCGCGAAGAAAAAGCCGCATTACGGGAAAGAGCCGCTCTTATGTATCAAACCGCCATTGAAGCAGGTATGGGTAAGAAAGCGGCGAGAGCCGCAAGACGCGCGGTATACATAGAAAAAAGAAAAAAAGAAGCCGACGAAAAAAAGGCAGGAAAAGCCCTGCGGCGCTCCGAAAAGCTTGCGGAGAAAAACAGACGCGCCGCCAAAAAAGCCGAGAAAAAGAATATCCGACAGCTCAAAAAAAGCGGCAAAAAGCAGGAGGCGGCAAAAGCCGCTCATACGCTTAGGGCGAGCGAAAAAGAAGAAAGAAAAGCCGCAAAAATTCAAAAACTCACAGAGAAAAAAGCCTTGCGGCTTCGCCGCCGCTGTGACAGAAAGGAAGCGCGCCGCGCCTCCTTTGCGGGAGGATATGCCGGCATGGGAGCGGCGCTTATCGCCCTTATAGCCGTGCTTATTCCCCTGCTGTCGGTAAGCTCCAATTTCCGCACCATCCCCGCCATTGACAACCGCGTAAACGCCGCAAGAATCTATGTTACCGCCTATCTGCGCGGCGACGATGTGGATCTTAACGAGCTGTACGCATACGGAATTGACGAGCTGACGCCCCGCAGAATAAGCTTTGAACCGCTTGAATACGAGGATACGAGAACTATTTTTCAGGTAGAGTCCGACCAAACCGACAATATCTACCTGAGAAGCTGGATAGGCTCCGATTTCGACTGGCAGGAGGGCACATGGAGCAGCGCGGACTATGACACGGTGCTTCTGTACCGCGAAACCTTCGGCAGAGATTTCACCCCCGACAGCATAAGCACCGCTTTTTATAAGTATGTCTACCCCTCCGTGTCCGAGAAAACGGACGGTGAAACGAGAGAATTTTATAACTACGGCTTTTCCGAGCAGCATGTAAGCGTATGGCGCGTCAGCGGCTCCAGCCGTCTCTTGTTCGTGCCCTCTCATATGAATACGGATTATATGCTTATGCGCTACGGCACCCTTGACGACGCCCAATATAAGTATTCCGTATACTATGACGGCGTGTATTCCTCACGCTTCTATAAGTACGGCAGCGGGTACAGCACCGTCTCCTTTGTTCCCGCCATGGGCAGAAAGAACGCCCTTGACAATATGGGCGCCTCCGCCGAATATTACAGCCGCTGCTGCGATTTCATAATAGAAAATCTTGAGACCGACAAGGGCGAGCTTCCCTCTCTCATAGCGGAGTTTGAAAAGAAGCTTTCCGATGACGGGATAAGCTACATGGGCACAAGCCTTTGCGAAAGATACTTCGGCTATATGACCGAAACGGAGCAGAAGCAGTTTCTTTGCGATGTGGAAACGGAAAAAGCCTACCGCGCCTACGCTTATGGCAGCTATACCGACCGTTCCGGCTCCGCCGCTGTTGAAGGGATAGCAGTAAAAATCGCCGAAAGCTTTGACGAAACCACCTCGACTGTGAAAAAGGTCAAAGCGGTGGCAGACTATCTTGCAGACAACTATACCTACACAAAAGAGCCCGACGCTTCTCTGTACGACGGCACAAAGCCCGTAATAGACGCATTTCTCACAGATGTAAAGGAAGGATATTGCAGCCACTTTGCAACGGCGGCATGCGCCCTGCTGCGGGAATACGGTATACCCGTAAGATACGCCGAGGGATATGTGGCAAGCGATTTTGAAAAAGCCACGGGCGGCAGAACCTCGGACTATCGGGCGTATGTAAATTCCGAATGTGCCCACGCATGGATCGAAGTATATATAGACGGCATGGGATGGCTTCAGTTTGAAGTTACGCCGGGAGACTACTCCGACGCCATGTACCGCGCCTCCGGCGCCACCATTGACACAACGCCGGAAGAGCAGGAAAAGGACGAAAACAGTAAAGACAACGGAAAAGAAGACGGCGACGAACCCTCCGAAAAGCCGCACATACCCGCCCCGATCCCGAACGGCGGAGACGGCGAAGACTCGGCATCTGAGAAATTTGCCGCAGAGCTTGCCATGTTTATCCGCGCCGTCTGCATCGCACTTGCAGTATGCCTTGCAGCCTTTCTTATAAGACTTCTTATAAAGCATATCATAAGAAAAGCGGCGGCGGCATCGGAGAAAAAATTCGGAGTAATAAACTGTGCAAGACGCCGTGAAATGTACGAAAAAGAAGATTTCGACCAAAGAGGAGCCGTAAGAAAAATTCACGACTGGATAACGGATATCCTGTCTCTGCTGGGCGCCGCCCCCGAAAAAGGCGAGCTCGCAAGCGATTACGCAGAGCGACTGCGGCGCGATCTTACAGGGCTGTCAAATATTGACGCGGGAGATGTGATACTTCTTTTGCAAAAAGAGGAGTTCGGTCACGGTCTCAGCTTCGAGGAAGCGCAGCAATGCGCCGAATTCTGCTCCGATCTTATAACCGAGGGCTATAAGAGACTGCCCCTTGCAAGGCGGCTCACCGCCCGCTACATCAGCCACAGAATATAACAAAACAAAAAACGGATAACAAAATTATGGACGAAAAACAAATATCCTCCCCCGTCACCGATAAAAGCAAAGCATACCTTATGCCCACCTCACACCTTGCTTATCTGGGAGACGCGGTAATGGAGCTTATGGTCAGAAAAAAGCTTGTAACAGAAGGCATATCCCATCCGCAGGAAAAGGCGGCATCATATGTGACGGCGGTGGCGCAAAGCGCCGCCGCCGAAAGGCTGCTGCCCGTTTTTACCGACGAGGAAGCCGACATATACAAGCGCGGCAGAAATAACACCCACACCTCACCGAAAAGCGCGACTCACACCCAGTACAGCCGCGCCACGGGACTTGAATGTGTGTTTGCATATGTCTATCTTTGCGGCGACACAAAACGACTGTGTGAGCTGTTCAATATAGGTTTTGATTTATCCGAGTGAACAAAGAGAATCGGCTTGCCGCGGGACAACCCCGCGGCAAGCCGCTTCTTCTGTATTCCGGATATATCAGTTCAGATGTTTCTTGACTCTCAGACGCATCATAGACCTTGCAAGAGCCGCCTGACTTTCCTTGTATTCGATAATGCTCAGCTTCTGCCGCATAGCCTCCGCGGCTCTCTGCCGTGTTTCCTCCGCCCTTGCCTCGTCAATATCCTCAGGCCATTCGCAGGTCTGCACAAAAATCAGCGTCTCGTCGGGGCGCACCTCAACAAAGCCCTGAGAGGCAAAGGCGTTTTTCCAGCCGTCGGCTGTCTTTATGCGCATTTCGCCTATCTCAAGCGCCGCCAGCATAGGCTCGTGATCTTTCAGAAGAGTCATTTCACCGTCCTCAAGCACGATAGTAACAGCTTCCACATCTCCGCTGTAAAACTCTCGCCTCGGGGTCAGCACCTCAAGCTTGAAAGTATTCAAAGCGCGCTCCTTTCCCGGTCTCAGACCGTTTTTGCTTTTGCTCTCGCCTCGTCGATGTCTCCCACATTAAGGAAAGCCGCCTCCGGTATATCGTCGGCCTCTCCGTCGATTATCTGTCTGAAGCTCTCAACAGTATCCTTTACAGGTACAAATCTTCCCTCCTGACCCGTAAACGCCTTTGCCACGCTCATAGGCTGTGACAGGAAGTTGCGTATCTTGCGGGCACGGTATACAGTCTGCTTATCCTGAGCGGAAAGCTCATCCATACCAAGTATGGCGATTATATCCTTAAGCTCCGCATACCTCTGCAAACATTCCTGCACGGCATGAGCCACTCTGTAATGCTCCGCGCCAACGATTTCCGGCTCCAGCAAGCGGCTTGCGCTTGCAAGAGGGTCAACGGCAGGGTAAATACCCAGTTCGGAAATGCTTCTTGAAAGCACGGTGGTGGCGTCAAGATGGGTAAAAATGGTTGCGGGCGCCGGGTCGGTCAAATCGTCCGCAGGCACATATATTGCCTGAACGGAGGTTATGGAGCCGTTCTTTGTGGAAGCGATACGCTCCTCCAAATCTCCCAGCTCGTTAGCAAGAGTAGGCTGATAGCCCACCGCAGAGGGGAGTCTTCCCAGAAGAGCGGACACCTCGCTGCCCGCCTGCACAAAGCGGTATATATTGTCGATAAACAAAAGCACATCCTGCTTTTTTTCATCTCTCAGATATTCCGCCATGGTAAGACCCGTAAGAGCCACGCGCATACGGGAACCGGAAGGCTCGTTCATCTGACCGAAGGCAAGGATAGCCTTGTTTATAACGCCGCTATCCTTCATATCCTCAATAAGCTCGTTGCCCTCGCGGCTTCTCTCACCCACGCCGGTAAAAACGGAGTAGCCGCCGTGATTTGTGGCAACATTGTGGATCATTTCCATAATAAGCACGGTCTTGCCCACGCCTGCGCCGCCGAACAGACCGATCTTGCCGCCCTTTGCATAAGGCGCAAGCAGGTCAATGACCTTGATTCCCGTCTCCAGCAGCTCGCTGACAGGCTTCTGCTCACTGAGCGCGGGAGGCTGACGGTGTATGGACATAGTCTTTTCCGCGGCGATCTCGCCTCCGCCGTCAATAGGTCTGCCGAGCACGTCCACCACTCTGCCGATAACAGCGTCTCCCACAGGCACCTTTATGGTCTCGCCGTCGCTTTCGCAGGCGGTGCCGCACAAAAGTCCGTCAGTGGACTCAAGCGCAATACAGCGCACCGCATTTTCCGATATCTGCGCCGCCACCTCCATGTGATGCCCGGTTTCGGGGCAGACCACAAGAGCCTTGACCGCGGGCAGTCTACCCGAGTCGATCCGCACATCAAGCACGGAGCCGCGGATTTTTATTATAGTTCCCTTGGAAACTTCACTCATGGTATTCCTTTCCGAGTCATCCTCAAGAGTTGTCGGCAACCGTGCCGGCGGTGGCTGCTATTTCGATGATCTCATTGGTAATGTCAAGCTGCCTTGTACGGTTGTACTCAAAACGCAGCCCGGCCAGCATCTCGTCCGCGTTGGAGGTAGAGGTCTGCATGGCGTTCATTCTGGCGGCATATTCTCCCGTGGAGGACTGCACCAGCATATTGAAAATCAAAGCTATAAGATACTGCGGAACAAGATTTGCGAATACCGCCTTGGGAGACGGCTCGAAATTTAGCTGTGTGCGCTCCGCATATTCCACGCCCACGTCCTCGTAATCCTCCAACTCAACGGGCAAAAGCTGCATAACATCAGCCGTCTGCACCATGGAGTTTTTGTATTTTGTATACACCATGTATATTTCGTCGGCGCGTCCGCTGTCGTACTCGTCGATGACGGCGGCGGCAATCTGACGGGCGCTGTAAAGGGTGGGGTCCTGAATGACGCCCCTCCACTTATAGTCCGGCGGAGTGCCCCGTCCCTCAAGAAATTCCTCTCCCACAATACCGACGGCGCCTATGCGTATGCCCTTACCTGCAAAATGCTCCTCCGTCTCTTTGAACTTTGAAACGGCGTTAAGATTATATCCGCCGCACATCCCCTTGTCACCCGTGACAAGAATAATCAGGACATTGCGGCTTTCCTTTCTGCGCCTGATAAAATGGTAACCCGAAAGGTCGTCCGTATGAAGAAGAATATCCTTCATGGTGGAGCGCAGACGGGCCATATACTTCACATTATAGTCTATCTTTTTTATGGTGCTGCGCATCTTGGAGGCGGATATAAGGTACATGGCGTTGGTTATCTGCCGCGTCTGTTCAATAGCGGAAATGTGTCCCTTTATCTCGCTGAGACTGCTCATACCGAAGCCTCCCGGTACTTTCTCCACTCCGCAGCAATGCGCGATATATCCGCTTCACAGCCCTCGGTAAGGTCGCCGCTTTTTTCGATTTCTGCGTACTGTACCGCCGCGTTTGTCTCCATGAAGTCAAGGAATGACTTCTTGCAGAGAGCCATATCAGACGCGGGAATTTTGTCAAACACGCCGTCACGGTAAGCAATAAGAAGCGCAATCTCCCGTGCCAGCGAATAGGGACTTCCCTGTCCCTGCTTCAGAAGCTCCGTCAGACATTCGCCCCTCTCAAGGATACGCTTTGTGGAGGGGTCGGCGTCGGAGCCGAAGCGGGCGAACACAGCCATTTCCTTATACTGCGCAAGCTCAATGCGCAAAAGTCCCGAAACCTTGCGCATAGCCTTAGGCTGTGCGCTTCTGCCCACACGGGAAACCGACAGTCCCGTGTTGACCGCGGGACGGACGCCGCTGTGAAACAGCTCGGTCTCCAGAAAAATCTGACCGTCGGTTATGGAAATCACATTGGTAGGTATATATGAGGAAATATTTCCGCCCACCGTCTCAATAATAGGCAGAGCTGTTATAGTGCCTCCGCCCATCGCCTCGGACAGACAGGCACTGCGCTCCAAAAGTCTTGAATGAAGATAAAAAACATCTCCGGGATAAGCTTCTCTTCCCGGCGGTCTGTGCAGCAGCAAGGACATGGTTCTGTACGCCACGGCGTGCTTTGACAAATCGTCGTAAACCACAAGCACATCCCGACCGCCGCTCATAAATTCCTCCGCCACGGAGCACGCGGCGTAGGGTGCAAGATACTGCATGGCGGGCATATCGGAAGCGGTAGCCGCAACTATCGCCGTATACTCCATAGCACCGGCGTCTTTCAGCTTCTGCGCAACGCGGGCAATAGTGGAAGCCTTCTGACCTATGGCGCAGTAAATGCAGATAACATTCTTGCCCTTCTGATTAAGGATTGTATCAATGGCAATGGTAGTCTTTCCCGTCTGACGGTCGCCGATAATAAGCTCACGCTGACCCCGACCTATGGGTATCATGGAGTCAATGGCGAGAATACCCGTCTCCATTGGTGTGTCCACGGGACGGCGCTTGTTGATAGGGGGCGCCGGCTTTTCCATGGGCGCATATTTTTTCGCTTTCAGCGGACGGCCGTCAAGAGGCATACCCAGAGGGGAAATGATCCTCCCGATAACCTCCTCCGACACAGGCACATCCACGGAATGTCCCGTACCGCTGACAGGGTCTCCCACGGAAACGCTGTCGTCGTGGGTAAGCAAAACGGCGCCTACGCCGTCCTCATCCAGATCCAGCGCAATGCCCCATGTGGTTTTTCCGAAGCGAAGCAGCTCGCCGTAGCATCTGCCGGGCAGCTTTTCCACCTGCACCACGCCGTCGGATATGCTTGCCACTCTGCCGCTGGCGTAAACAGCCGACATTTTGTCAAAGCTTTCAATCCGCTCCTGCAGCAGCTTATTTATTTCATCAGTATTAAAATCCACAGTAATGCGTCCTCCTTTCCCGAAGCAAATAATCGAAAAAGAGTCTTAGTTTTGTTAAAGATACGCAAAAGTACGAAAACTCACCCCAAAAGCACCGAAGTCCCGCTTCCCGAGCCTTATACCGACCCGAAAAGCGCGCAAAACACTGGGCTTATTTTTTCAAAAGGTGTATTTTCATACGGCTCAGCCGCGAAGAAACGGAGCTGTCATAGGTAGTGCCGTCGATTTTGGCAATAAAACCGCCTATAAGGTCCTTTTTCTCCGTAACACGGAAATCTATTTTCCGCCCCAGCTTCTCCTCAAAGGAGGAGCATATGAGCCTTACGGTATCCTCGCCGGTGCCGGGAGACACCTGAAGAATTGCAGTTTCCATATAAGGCGCCTCCGTATTTATT
>JBJDYY010000139.1:0-14329 GCA_051867715.1 Candidatus Avispirillum sp. | reverse complement strand
CGTCGTATATTTTTGTCGGACCGAAGTCCTATCCGGAGCTTTCAGGCTCCACTATAAATATATGTGAAGCGGGCGTAATGTGTGCGCCCGTTTGTTTTCGACAGGGGTAAAAAATTTTTGCAGTTTTTTTGAAAAGATATTGACATATTCATGCAAAGCCGATATAATGAACATATGAACAGTTGCTCATTTGTTTTAGACTGAGATTTGACCGAAAAAGGAGCGGTAAATTACATGGAAGAACGGGACGAAGTGCAAAAAGAGCACGGCGACGACTTCGAAGGCGTACGCGAGTCTTTGCCTGACGACGAGACCTTGTATGACCTTGCGGAGCTTTATAAGATTTTCGGAGATACCACAAGGGTAAAAATCCTTTATATTCTGTTTACGGGAGAAATGTGCGTTCAGCATATTTCGGAGCTTTTATCCGTGTCACAGTCTGCGGTGTCGCATCAGCTTAGAATTCTCAAAGGTGCGCGCCTCGTCCGTTTCCGCCGGGACGGAAAGACGGTATACTATTCTCTGGCGGACGACCATGTGCGCGAGATTATCGAGTGCGGCATGGAACATATTCTTGAGTAAATAATTTTTCGGAGGAAAAATCATGACTAAAATTTTTAAGCTTTCGGATATTGACTGCCCCGTATGTGCGGGCAAGGTGCAGGACGCGGTTGCCGCAATTGACGGAGTAAAAAGCGCAAGAGTTGATTTTCTTGTGCTGAAGCTGACCGTTGAAGCTGAGGAAAAGGATTTTCCGAAGCTTATGAAGGCGATCAAAAAAGCGGTCAGAAGCGTTGAACCCGACTGCGACCTTGAAGAAGCGTAATTTTGGAAAAAAGCAGACGCACCGGTCTCCTGCCGTACTTTCGGCGGGAGGAAGCGGCGCGGTATATGGGTGAAAATGAAAAAGATTAAGTTTACAAAAGTGCAGAAAAAGCGGCTCCTTTCCATTGCTTCGGGAGCCGTACTCTTTGCCGCAGGCGGCATATGCCGCCTGCTTGGTGCACAGCTTTGCTCCGACATACTGTTTGCCGCGGCGGGTCTTGCGGCGGGTCTTATGTGTATCGTCAGAGCGTTTCGGGGCATTGCCCGCGGCGTTTTTTTTGACGAAAACACGCTGATGACCATTGCGGCAGTCGGCGCAGTTTGTCTCGGCGAGTACCCCGAGTGCGCGGCGGTGATGATACTTTATCAGGTGGGCGAGCTGTTTCAGTCTGTTGCCGTGGGTCGTTCCCGACGCGCTATCAGCGAGCTCAGCAGTCTGTGTCCCGACAGCGCACGCGTGCTTCAGCCTGACGGAAGCTATAAGGAGATAGCCGCATCGGATGTAAATATCGGAGACACGGTGCAGATAAGGGCTGGGGAGAGAATTCCCGCCGACTGCCGTATCTGCGAGGGCGTTACGGATATAGACACCTCGCCCGTTACGGGAGAAAGCGTTCCCAGAGGCGCGGGTGTGGGCGACGAAATATATTCGGGCTGTATCAATATGAGCGGCACAGTGCTTGCCGAGGTTTTGAAGCGCTCCGAGGACAGCGCCGCGGGACGCATCCTAAAACTTACGGAGACCGCGGGAGAGAGAAAAACGCGCTCCGAAGCCTTTATCACCCGCTTTGCAAAGGTTTATACCCCTTTGGTGGCGCTTATCGCGGCGGCTGTGGCTCTTCTCGTGCCGCTGTTTATACAGATATTCGGCGGTCCCTCTTTTTCCGAGACTTTCCCCGACTGGAGCCGCAGAGCGCTTTCAATGCTGGTAATTTCCTGTCCATGCGCTCTTGTCATATCGGTGCCGCTTGGGTATTTCTGCGGTCTTGGCAGCGCCTCCAAAAAGGGAATACTTATAAAGGGCAGCACCTATGTGGACACGCTGGCGCGTGTTGACACTGCCGTTTTTGACAAGACGGGAACGCTTACAGAGGGTACTCTTTCAGTGGACCGCACGGAAGTTTTTGACGATGGTGACGCCGCTTCGCTTCTGAGACTTGCGGCGGGAGCGGAGCAGACCTCCTCCCACCCCATAGCAAAGGCGATATGTACGGCTGCCGGGGAGATCCCCGCCGCTTCCGATATAACAGAGACTTCCGGCGTGGGGGTGGAAGCCACGGTGGAGGGAATGCGCGTCTGTGTGCGCCGCCCTATGCACTCTGTGGAGGGTACGGCGGTGGAAGTCACGGCAGACGGGAAAAGTGTGGGATATATTTATCTTTCCGATACGGTAAAACCCAGCGCCGCTCCCGCGCTCAGTGAACTGAGGGAGCAGGGAGTCGGAAACACTGTCATGCTTACGGGCGACAACGAATCGGCGGCTCAGAAGGTGGCGGCAGAAGTGGGAATAGACACGGTATACGCTTCGCTTATGCCGGAGGAGAAATTTGAAAAGATAGAACAGCTTTGCGCCGACGGTTGTGTAATGTATGCGGGGGACGGCATAAACGATTCCCCCTCCCTTGCCCGCGCAGATGTGGGTGTGGCAATGGGCGCCCTCGGCAGCGGCGCCGCCATAGAAGCGGCTGATGTGGTGCTGATGGGCGGCGACATGACCGCGCTTGCAAAGGCAAAGCGGCTTGCGCGGCGCACAGTGCGCACGGTCAAGGCTAATATTGTCATATCCCTTGCGGTGAAGCTGGCGGTGCTTGTCCTTGCTGCCTTTGACATTGTGGGAATGTGGGCGGCAGTGGCAGCCGATGTGGGTGTGTGCATACTTTGTGTAAGCAACTCTGTCAGCCTGCTCAGAAAATAATCAGAAAATAAATAAAAATTACGCCGTTTGTCGGAATGCTCTCCGGCAGACGGCGTTGTTTTGCGAATACAGCGTAAAAGGCGTATGATGAAAAGAAACTGACTGTATGACTGTTACTAAGCTTTCGGCAAAAACATATATCATACAAAGCTTGTCCGAAATACGGGCAATTTTTTCTTGTGATTTCTAAATTGCTATAATATAATGATTATGTAGTGCGGGAAGAATCTCCGCTTTACGGGTTTTTCTGAAACGGTCACGGTGTTTCGACGGATCATTCGGATAAAAATAAAAAAATTGCAGTTTTTCCAACCTTTTTTCCTTATAAAGGCACTAATGTATGACAGCGCTGTCAGATAAACGCATGGGAGGTGAGAGCGTGAACCGGAAGAAAAGCCCGGACGAAAGCATTGTCCGCGAAACAATAGCGGGAAACACCGATGCATACGGAGTATTGGTGTCCCGGTATAAAAATAAGGTCTATTCTGTGGCACTTAGTATAACCTCCGACCCGTACATCGCGGAGGATATAGCGCAGGAAAGCTTCATAGACGCGTATATGCAGCTCTCACGCCTTACGGAACCCGCGAAATTCTCCGCATGGATCTGCGGTATCGCCCGGAAAAAGTCGCTTCACCATGTCTCCCGCCGCCGATATTTTGACAACATTGACGGTATGGAGAAAACGCTCTTTTCCCACGATCTTACTCCGGACGATGTGCTCATAAGAAAGGAAAATGTCCTCGCTGTGAGAAATGCGCTTTCCCGCCTTTCCGAGAAGAACAGGGTGACGGCAGAGATGTTCTACCTTGGCGGATTGGATATTGCATCTGTTGCAAAACGCCTGTCCCTCCCTGTCGGAACAGTAAAAAGCCGTCTTTACGAAGCGAGGTCAAAACTGAAAGGAGAACTGTCACATATGTATGAAAAAACAACTCTTTCTCCCGATTTCGATGCGGAACTTCGGGCGAGAATCAGTGAGATTAAATGCTACTATTGCGAAAACGGAAATGATACCACTTACGACCGCATGTGCGCGGATACGGAAAAATTCATACTCGCTCAGCCGGACGAAAGAAAGCGTAATTATGCACTTGCCGATTTCTATCGGGGTAATTTCAGCCGCACAAAAAATGACACAGTTCTGGATGCCGCTGAAAAAGGAAACAACGGTAATGTGATTGCATCTGTTATTATTGACGAGATAGTCGAGGGCGATGATTATGAAAACTGGATCAGGCGCATTGATGAGGAGGCTTTGCCGAAACTTGAAGGCATGGATGCCGGTCAGGGCAAGGGTCAGCTTTTGTTCTGGCGCGGTAGGGCGAAGCTTGCACTTAAAAGGATTGAAGAAGCCATAGAAGATTTCAGAGAAGCCCGGCGCCTTTGCCCGCCTTGGGATGAATACAACGCGCTTGCAAATGCTGCAATCAAAGAATATGAATTCCTCTCGGAGAATGCGGAGAATCCGTATTGCGGTTTCAATGTAACTGCCGAACAGTATATGAAAAACGAAAACAGCGTGGTGTACATTAGTGAGCCGGGATTTGTCTGTAACGACGTTTTCTCACATCTCCATAAATATGATAAATTCGGTTTTTATCTCGGCTGTAATTTTAACTGTATATTCTTTGATACCTCAATGACCGTTGGAGAGACACGCACGGCAAAAGACGGGATTTCAAAAATGACGCTTGTTTCATATAACGATTCCGTAACGACTGCTGCAGGCACTTTCAGCGATTGCCTGCACGTTGCAATTTCCGTCGGAAACTCATATGACGCCGAGGCGTGGTATGCAAACGGTATCGGTCTTGTAAAGGCCGTGTTCAGGGACAATTCAAGTGATACTCCCGAAGAGTATCTTCTCTCCGATTACACGGTGAGGGGAGGAGAGGGCTACTATCCTTTTGCCGAGGGCAACCGTTGGAGATATGTCAACCCCGCTATTCCGGATTATCTGTGTTCAATGTATGAAAACGAGATTACATGGACTGACGGCAAGGTGGCGAATCTTTCCAATGTTTGTGCAACCTCCTATAAAAAAGGATACCTTGCCGAATTTGCGGAGGACAGCGACATACTTATTGATAAAGCGGCGGAACTTGCTTCGGAATGGAAGCTTGACGAAGCCCTCGGCTGCCTGCGCCGTGCTGTGGCTGTCAATACATCGCAGAGCGCGGCAGTTTGCGCTCTCGGTGCCATAGAATACATGGAGCGTGCGCGGGAATGGCAGAAAAAAGGGTATCGCTTCTGCCCCGGATCATATAACGCAAACTATCTTATCGCAAAGGATAATATGATCCTTTATGACGAAAGAGGACTGTACTGCATCGATACGTGCCGCTGGGGAACACGCCATGAGGAAAACCGCATTTTCGGAGTAAAACCGTTCAGATATTTGCAGGATATTGCAGGTTGCGTCTGGAATAAGGCGTGGGTGCCGGGATATACGGAAACTCTCCCGCCGGACTATGAAAACATTTCCGCTGTTCTCACCGTTGGCGAAGGCGGCACCGTCACCACTCCTGCCGGAACATTTGAAAACTGTCTTCTTGTCACAATTGAAAAGGAGGTTCCGAAAGGCGAAAGCTATTTTTTCGGGTATGTGGATTGCGGAAAAAAGGAATTCTGTTTTGCGCCCGGAGTCGGTATAGTCCGCTTTGATTTTGAATGGGGTGACAGCCTTGCTTCCTCCGCAGAACTTGTTTCATACTCAAATCCCACGAAATCAGATTCGTATTTGCCGCTTTCCCTCGGAAGTGCGTGGGAGTACGACGAAGTCAACCTAACCCGGGAGGGCTACCGCGCAAAGCGAATCATAAATGTGGCAGCCGGTATGAGCGGACGGTATCTAATAAACGATACGCAGGATTTTGTCTACCTTGGGACTGAGGTAGAATACGAATCGTTCAAGGCTTTGCTTCGCTGAACTTAAAGAAAAGCCGGAGGTACACTGCGGTACCTCCGGCTTTTTGCTGTTTATACCTTGTAATTTCTCTTAAGATTCAAGCGCATTTTTCTCGCTTTTGTCGGGTTTGTATGTCTTGAATCCGGTATCGGAACCGTGCAGACGCAGGCCTTCTGTATCCGCCTCGGGATACTGCACCTCGTCGCTTATGAGAAACAGGTAAAGCTCGTCGTCATCGCCGATTTCGACGCCGTCAAAAGCAACGCGGACATAATTGTAGCGGTATTTTTCGGCAGTATCCAGTACCGTGCCCTTCGCTATCACCGTGCCGTCGCCGTCCCGCAGCTCCCATGCGTAGTTTTCGGGTATGCTGCCCAGCATATAGCGCTCCGGCAGGCTGTCGTTATAGCGCACCGTAAGCTGCAGCTCTTTTTCCTCGGGGGCGTAGAGTATGGCATACGCGCTGTAATAGCCGTCGGGGCTTATTTCCTCCGCTGGCTTGTGGGTGAGAAAAGCGCTGCTGCCCTCCTCGGCATAGGCTGCTTTCGCCGCCTCCGTGGGATATATATCGGACAGAGTCCTTGAGTCCTTCAGCATAAAAATGCGCAGAATTACAGCCGCCATAAATACGATAAACAGGGCGGCAAATATGAATTTTACGATTTTTCCGATTTTCATAAACGGCCTCCGCCTTTTTCATTCGGTGAGTTACAGCATAATTATAGCAAAAGCCCGCGTACTGTTCAATAGCCTTTTCAAAAGACATAAATTATTTTCATTTTGGGATTGACAAGTCGGTGCCTTGTATGTATAATATTTAGTTGCAGGCGTTATCTTTGCACGAAAGGCGGGGTTGTATGAAACTTGACCTTACTGCTTTGCTGAATAAGAGAATGCCGAAAGCAGACTTTGACTTTACCGTCGATCCGTCCTCTGTTGAGGACGCTGCCGGATTTCCCGAGGATATCGCTTTGACGGGGGATATCAGGGTGTGCGGCAGTATTACCGATAACGACGGTTATATGGCTCTGGAGGCAACGGTCAGCGCAGATTACAGGACCGTATGCGACAGGTGCCTGAAAGAGCTTACGGGGCATATGGAATTCCCCTTCAGGAGAGTTGTCAGAGTATCCGCGTCGGAGGACGGCGGAGAGGATGAGGACGAGCTTTTGTATGTGTCTGAGGGCGGGATCGATTTTGACCGCGATGTTATTGAGGAGCTGTCTCTCGAGCTTCCCATATATCATCTGTGCTCGGAGGACTGCCCGGGTCTGTGTCCCGTCTGCGGAAAGCGTCTTGACGGTTCCTGCGTTTGCGAAAAAACAAAGGAAACCGATCCGAGAATGGAAACTTTCCGAAAACTACTTGATAAAATGAAAGAGTAGTTGTATAATTAAGTATAATCAATTTTTTCTTTAATGTTTCAAGGAGGTGTGTTCGATGGCAGTACCGAAGAGAAAAGTATCCAAGGCACGCAGAGACAAGAGACGCTCCAGTGTCGAGAAGCTGTCAATGCCCGGTATGGTTAAATGCCCCAACTGCGGCGAGTACAATCTGGCTCACAGAGTATGCAGCGCTTGCGGCTTCTATGACGGCAAGCAGGTAATCGCAAAGGAAGAAGCGTAAACTTAAAACAAAAAGACCGCCGCTGTGCGGTCTTGCGTTCTTTTTGGGGGGATTTTTATGTGCTTTGAGCCGAAACAGAAAAACAGAGTGCCCGAAGCGCTGACTGCGGCGCTTCTTGTCTGCGCCGCCGTGTGCGTGATTTTTTCCTCCTTTGAGCAGATAAAGGGTCGGGGAATTCTTCAGACTTTGGCGCTTATTATGTTCTGCGCAATGATCTTCTTTTTGGTGAAATACAAGCTTACCCGCACGCGCTATACGCTTCGGCTGAGAAACGACTCCTTTGACGGGGACACGGAGGGAGAGGCGGCGCCTATTGACGAAAACGGCAAGGAACGCCCCCTGACGGCGTATCCCCCCCGTATGCTGGAGCTTACGGTGGAAAAAGCGCAGGGCAACGGTAAGTTTGTGACGGAATGCGTGGTGGCGCTCTCCGATATTCTTACCTGCCGTCCATATCCGTCCGATGACAGAGCGGCGAGAAAAGCAATGCGCGCCGAGGCGGGAGCGGGACCTACATATAAATATGTGAGAAATCCGGTGGGAGCCGACAAATGGTATATAACGGTGCGCACCGCGCAGGGAACGGCGAAGCTTATACTTGAGCCCGGCGAAAAGCTGGGCGAATATCTTTCGGCGGTGGCATCGTACAATAAAGAGCAGCGCAAACGGGAGCGCAGCGAGGAATAAATTTCCGCTGTCTGTATTTCTGTAAGCGGAATGCGAAAAATGTAACTGTTTCGTTCTTCAAGCCGATATGACTTGTTTCGGCATTTTTGCAGTGTTCGTTTTCGGCTCGGTGCAAAAAACTTTGCCCATAGGTATTGACAAATAAGCCAAGCGGTGATATACTGTATAAGCCTTGAAGGCAAGGGTGCAAAGAAACAAGCGTATGCCAGCGTGCCGGAATGGCGGAATTGGCAGACGCCTTGGACTTAAAATCCAATGGGACGAAAGTCCCGTACCGGTTCGAGCCCGGTTTCCGGCACCATATTATATCGCGGGGTAGAGCAGCCTGGTAGCTCGTCGGGCTCATAACCCGGAGGTCGTGAGGTTCAAATCCCACCCCCGCAACCAAAATGAGAAGACACCCGAGAGGGTGTCTTTTCATTTTGACTACGGAGTGAAATTTTTTACACGACCTCCGGAGGAGGTCGTGGGTAGCGAAGTAAAAAACGATTGAATATCGTTTCATGCGGGGGAAACCGCCCAAAGCAAGGAGTGCGGCGAGCCGAGTGAATCGAGGCGAAGGCGGACGACTATGCGACGGCGGAGGGACTTTCAAATCCCACCCCTGCAACCAAAACAAAGACACCCGGCGGGTGTCTTTCGGCCTGTCAAAAAAGCCGCTTCAGTTTCTTGCTGATTCGGCTTTTGACAGACTGTATCTCTTATTGTTTGATTAAAAAGAGATTTTCTCTAATCTAATATTGTACATAGATTTCCAAAATTTTCAAACCAATTGAAAAATATAAATGAATGTGTTAAAATATCATATATTGAATATTAGGAGGTCGAATTATGCCTGCAAATATGATAGCACTTTCAGAATGCTTGGATAATATGAAAAAAATATATTTAGATGATCCGGTTACATCTGTTAGAGGCTCAAACTTTATTTTTCCATTACATAGATACTGTATTGAACAATTAATTAGCATTATTGATCCTTGCATGAATGTTCAATACATACCTCTTGATGAAATGGTCCGCCCGCGCGGAAAGCCACACTATCCTCGTACAACCATAAATGCTTCCGGTCTTCAAATTATGCAAGAAGCAACATTGTTTGGATCACATAAAAATAAAGATGCAGACATAGTGCTTTCTCAATATGCCAATGGCCCGCAAATCGTTATAGGCGTTAGAAGTCAAATGTCTTCAGTCGCAAAAAACTTAGAAAATTATTATGAAGGTATTATAGGCGAATGTATATCGTTACACGATCGTTTTCCAATGGCTACAATTGGTTATGTCTATTTGCTACCGACCGAACCAATTAAACCAGGTTTAACAGAGGAAGTAAAGCTAGATAAAGCAGAAGCTCTTTTTGAGAAAATCACCGGTAGAGATGATTGGCGTGATTCGCATGATAAATATGAACATTTTGCCTTTTTAAAAGTGGATTTCACACAAGACCCACCTACACTTTTGCCAACAACGGATATTTTGAGAATAGAAACATTTTTTGATAAACTAATTGCAACACATAATGACCGAAATATTTTTAATCCTATAATAACAAGATAAAAACAGCCTTGATTCATTACTGTTGAATCAAGGCTGTTTTTTTATTTTCCTTTATTACGTCGTATATCAGGTTTTCTCCAAAACCTCAAATATGAAACGGCAGATTTTATTTGTTGTATTTGATTTTCTGTCAATCCAATTATGTCTCGTAAAACCAACTCATCTCCTAATTCATATGCAGCTTGAACGCCTTTGCTTTTGATACATTCATCTATTTTTGTGAAGACTTCGGTTAATTTATTGGATGATTTAATGTTAGCAATTTCGAGCTTATCGGTTTCTCCTGGGATAAGAACAAGTACGCCGCCTCCTAATGAATGAATATTCAACTCAATGGATAACAATGTCAAGCTATTATACCACATACATATGAGTTGCTCGGATGTAACTTTAGAAACAATATTTCCTGCAAGAAGACTATTTGACACAGCATATTTGCCTTTGTTGACAATCAATTTAGGAGTGTCGCCAAATACTGTTAAAATTAAATCTGGTGTTTCTACGCAGGGGGTGGAATACCATGGACTGCGTTGTTGACATTTGTATCGCAGGTTTACGCCTTTTTCCACACCATATTTAATATATTTTTTATCCGCTACTGATATATCTTTCGGTAAATATAGCTTGCTATTACACTGTCCTGAATTGACGATTACCCCTACGCCAGTTCCACCATTTATTTCTTTTGAATTGCTTATACAGGGAATTAAATTGGTTTCGGGTATTTTGTACTTTTTACAAATTGTTTCTGAAGGATGAAAGTATTCCTTGTCAGCACATACATAACCTATGTTAAATTTACAGTTATCAATTAAGGGGGTGATATATTTCTTTTTCCTTATATCTTCTAAAACCTTTTTTTGATCTGAATTTAATAATGCAAGAACAAAAGGCTTTTTCCCACGAATGATATCATGAATATTTATTACGGTGTGTATTGCAGTGCCATTTTTAATCACTGTGTCAGCATCATCATATATTAAATATTCAACATTATTAGTATTTCCGCCCTTATTATCTGCAAATAATATTATTGTTTCAACATCAACATCAGGAAAAAAATCTTCATGAATGCGTATAATTTTCAAACTCCCAAAATTCTCTCCAAGATAATTCCAAAGTGGGAATGCATATTTAACATATGTAAATTCAAAAGGCAAAACAAACGCCAATCTTCCCCCGATAGTCAACATTTCTGTGCTATGAATAATAAATGGCATCCACAAGCTTCCGCTAGTTAACATTTTCACTTTATTATTTGCGGCACAATCTATTGCAATCGTTTTGTCTCTATCATCAAGATTTCTCAAACTCACATAGGGTGGGTTGCCAATGACGGCAGAAAAATCATTTTCGGGCTGATAAGTTAAAAAGTTTTCACATATACCGGTAAAGAAATCTGGTGCAGTATCCATATACCTTGAATACACCGTAGGTTGCAGTTCCACACCAGTAATATTAGGAACATTATTACCCAAAAAACTATATCTAGACATTGCTGCGTCAAGAAAAACGCCGTCGCCAAACGAAGGCTCTAAGACTATGTCTTGCGGATTTCTTATCGCCCAATCTGCCATATATTGAGCAATAATTTTAGATGTATAATATGAACCTGTAAGTCTGTTGTTATCCATGGTGCTTTCTCCTTTAAAATTATACTGATATAATTAATTATTTGTGGTGTTTACCTTTTTTATGTACGCTCTAATCCAGCTTCCAATTTCAACAGAAGCTGTCTTGCCTTCATCAGATATAATTTTCATAAATTCTTCTTTTACAGATGGTTCAATAACTACTTCAATTTTAGCCGTCTTCTTCCTTCCGGCAGGTCTTCCGCAATGCGATTTCTTTACTTGCATATTGGACTCCTCCAAAATTAATATAATGATTTTATTTAGATTATATCATATTTTAATCATTATGTAAAGTCATTTTAGATGATTTTATTATGAATTTAAAAGAATGGAGATGGTGAGTTATTATGATATAAGATGTGTATCTTATTTTGCACTCAAGTGGTATTTGAAAAATAACATAAATACAATTCAAAGAAATATTGAAAAAGCACGAAAGCCCTTTATTTATGCGGGGGAAACCGCCCAAAGCAAGGAGTACGGCGAGCCGAGTGAACCGAGGCGACGGCGGACGACTGTGCGACGGCGGAGGGACTTTCAAATCCCACACAAGCAACTTATCGTTCTAATGCGATGAGTTTTGCATTGAGACAAGCTATTTATTGAGATTTGAAACTTCATAATTTTATTCCGATATCGGCAAAAACTTAATAATTTATTGACGCCGATACGTTGATATTTTGCCGATAATGTGATATACTATTATTATCAGGAAAGTGAGTGTGAGATTATGAAATATATTTCTGTAGCGGAAGCAGCAAAAAAGTGGGGAATATCTGAAAGAAGTGTGCGGAACTACTGCGCTGAAAAAAGAATTGCAGATGCATTTTTGACCGGTAAAACCTGGAATATTCCCGAAACAGCTGTAAAACCCGAGCGAATTAATAAACATGATGATACTCCGAAAACACTTTTAGATGTGCTGAAAGCAGAAAAATCAGCAAAACTGCACGGCGGTATTTATCATAGAATTCAAATTGATTTGACTTACAATTCAAATCATATTGAAGGCAGTCGTCTTACTCATGACCAGACGCGGTATATCTTTGAAACGAATACCATCGGTATTTCCGATGCGACCGTTAAGGTGGATGATGTAATTGAAACAGCAAACCACTTTAAGTGCATTGATATGATTATTGACAGTGCTGCTTATATGCCAAGTGAGTCGTTTATCAAACAGCTTCATGCGGTTCTGAAAAACGGAACATCTGATTCGCGTCTCGACTGGTTCAATGTCGGTGACTATAAAAGACTTCCGAACGAGGTCGGCGGAATTGAAACTACTTCTCCGGAAGAAGTAAGTGAGCAGATGAAAGCACTACTCGCCGACTATAACAGCAAAGCAGAAAAAACATTCGATGATTTGCTTGATTTTCACTACCATTTTGAATGTATTCACCCATTTCAGGACGGAAACGGCAGAATCGGTCGTTTAATCCTTTTCAAAGAATGTCTTAGAAACAATATCGTACCATTTATTATTGAAGACGATATAAAAATGTTTTACTATCGCGGATTGAGAGAATGGGAAACAGAGCGTGGCTATCTTCGTGATACATGTCTTTCCGCACAGGACAGATTTAAGAAGTATCTTGAATATTTCAGAGTTCCGTATGATAAATAAATAGGAACAAAATATGATAGCTATAATCGTTTTTAACAATATCGAAAAATCTTATTAAATAAGGAGTTTATATGTCAATAACTGATTTCCCCGTCGGCAGACTTGACGATATCGGATTTGTAACGGTTTTCGCAAGGTACAACGGTCAATGGATTTATTGCTGGCACAGATACAGAAAAAGCTTCGAGCGTCCGGGCGGTCATGTGGAAGCAGGTGAAACTGCTATGGAGGCTGCAAAACGAGAGCTCTATGAAGAAACCGGGACAGTTGATTGTAAAATGGTACCGCTTTGGGATTACGAGTATATTTGGGAAAACGGAGAAGGCAGAAACAACGGTCGCGTGTATTATGCCGAAGTGATTTCATTGGGAGACTTGCCCGAAAGCGAAATGGAGCGCATTGAGTTTTTTGACACACCTCCGAAAAACTATACATATGACAGAGAAAAAGAATTAAAGGATATTGAATTGGTTGAAAAGGCAATTGAGGCATACATATAAGGAGAAATAATGACAACATTTTATCTTGTGAGGCACGGAGAACCTGATTACGAGAGTGTAGGCGAATGGAGCAAAGTACCGTTTGGCAGAGAATTTGCCGGATTAACTAAAAAAGGTGAAAGTCAGATTTGTGAGGCGATATCAGAGTTGTGCAAATATTCACCTCAAATCGTTATATCCTCTCCTTATACGCGAGCAATGCACGGTGCGGCAATGATATCAAGAACATTGAATATCCCGCTGTTTGTTGAGCGAGATCTGCATGAATGGGATTCGGATAAATCTCATACCATATCCAGTCCTCAAGAACTGTCGAGGCTGTGTAATGATTTTGATTCATGCAACGGAGTGTGCTCTAATGGAACAGAAAAGCAATGGGAGAGCAGACAACAGGTTAAAATACGGGTATTAAAGGTTCTCGAAAAATACTTAGCCTATGAAAGAGTAATTGTTTGCGGTCATGCAATAATGATGCAGTCAGTTACAGGAGAAAGCAGATCATATGAATACGGTGAGATCGTAAACTGGGAATTCCAAAAAACAAAAGATTAGCTCTGATATACGGAATAGATATTTACCTCTTTCGGTATAGCATTTCAAAAGGACAGGAGACGCACAGCGTCTCCTGTTATTTGTGTGAATGGGATTTTTGACTTGTGCTTTCGGATTATATTACAGTTTCTTTGAGCAACAGCCAAACACTTGTATTTGCTTATTTAATTGTGATATAATGACTTGAGATTATTGTCCGAGGTAACAAAATGAAAAAAGTCATAAAAGCATTATGCATGGTTTTGCTTGTGTTTGTGTTAGCGGTGCTGGGATACATTTTGTATGTTGTTCTCAGTTATCACCGTATTGAGGATAACCTTTTTCTTGATGTTGAGGGAGAAGCGACGGAATGCGCTCCTGTTGATACCGAGCTTTCTCTTTCTACCTATAATATCGGATTCGGTGCATACAGTGCCGATTATTCATTTTTCATGGACGGCGGAGAGCATTCAAGAGCGCTTTCCGAAGATGCTGTAATCAATAATACAAAAG
>JBJDYY010000138.1:0-14344 GCA_051867715.1 Candidatus Avispirillum sp. | reverse complement strand
GCGCCCCTTGCAACATTTACCAGTATTGCGTCCTTTCTCATCATGGCAATGCGCTCGCGGGAAATTAGTCCGCGGGTCTCCTCCGTCAGCGGAGTGTGCAGCGTGATAATGTCGGAGTTTTTGCAAAGGGTATCAATATCCACACATTCAAAATCGGTTACGGGAACTCTTTTATTTGCTATAACCCGGCATCCCATGGCGACGGCCGCCGCCGCTACTCTGCGTCCGATATTACCGAGACCCACAATGCCCCACGTTTTCCCGCTTATTTCGTGATAAACGGGCTCAAGCCTGTTGGGGACACTGCCTGCGCTGTAACTGCCGCTTCTGACCCAGCCGTTGTACTCTCTGAGATGTGTGGCAAGGGACAGCACCATGGCAAGGGTAGTCTGCGCCACGCTGTCCGTGGAATATCCGCTTACATTGCACACCGCAACGCCGCGGCTTTTCATGTATTCAAGATCCACATTATCACAACCCGTTGCCGCTATACATACAAGCCGCAGCTTGGTTGCCTCTCCCACGGTGTCTCTGTTCAGCTTCACCTTATTTATAATCACCGTCTCAGCGTCACCGATCCTTTGCGACACCTCAGAGGCAGATGTATGGGCGTATATAACCGTCTCCCCCATAGAGGTTACGGGGGAAAGGTCAATATCGTCCCCCAAAGTCGCGGCATCAAGAAATACGGTTTTCATAGGCTTTTCCTTTCATAATCGGCTATTTTGCCGCTTTCTGCGCGGCAAACTGTATACAAAAAGCGGGAGCTGAATTATCAGCCCCCGTTTTCATTACTTGAATTTACGCTTTCTTGCTGCCTCAGACTTTTTCTTTCTCTTTACGCTGGGCTTTTCGTAACATTCTCTTTTGCGAAGCTCGGCCTGGATACCGGATCTCTGGCACTGACGCTTAAAGCGGCGGAGCGCGCTGTCAAGAGACTCATTCTCTTTTACTCTGATTTCTGCCATTATCTGTTTCCCTCCCCTCGCTTTATGCGCTGTGAAGTGCCGGATTGCACTTCTTTAATATTATATCCGTCACAAACACGATTGTCAAGGATATTTTCACGCTTTTTTTCAAAAAATGTATCTAAAATGTATTACTTAGCCACGATATTTACTATCTTGCCGGGAACATAGATCTCTTTTATCACCGTTTTGCCCTCCAGCAGAGCCGCGATTTTTTCGTCAGCCCTTGCCGCGTTTATTGCCTCGTCGCGGGTCGCCTCACGGGAAACGGTTATGGTGGAACGCAGCTTTCCGCATATCTGCACGGCGATTTCCACCGTATCGTCCACGGTCTTTGCCTCGTCGTAGGTGGGCCACTTGCCCGTTGACAGCAGTCCCTCGCCGCCGCACTGCTCCCATATCTCCTCGCACAGATGAGGCGCGTAGGGGCAAAGCAGGCTGACAAAGGTCTTGAGCTCGTCAACGGTAAGAGAGCCGTGATCGTAAATCTCGTTAATCAGAGTCATAAGAGCGGCAATACCCGTGTTGAACTTCATTTCCTCTATGTCCTGAGTGACCTTTTTTACGGTCTTATGGAAAGAAACTTCAAGCTCGGGGGTAACGCCCGTCCCGCGGGCAATATCCGTAAGTCCCGCAGTCCTTTCAAGAAAGCGTTTGCAGCCCTTTACGCTGCTTTCAGACCAGGGCGCAGCTTTTTCATAGTCGCCCATAAAGAGTACATATACTCTGAGCACATCGGCACCGTACTTATCCACCACATCCAGCGGATCAATGACATTACCCTTGGTTTTTGACATCTTATCGCCGTCGGGACCCAGTATAAGTCCCTGGGCAGTTCTCTTGGCATAGGGCTCCGGACAGGGCACCTCGCCTATGTCGTACAGGAAATGATGCCAGAAACGGGAGTATATCATATGTCTGGTAACATGCTCCATACCGCCGTTGTACCAGTCCACAGGCAGCCAGTACTTCATTTTGTCCGTATCGGCGAAACGCTCACTGTTGTGAGGATCAATGTAACGCAGGAAATACCAGGAGGAGCCTGCCCACTGAGGCATGGTGTCCGTCTCGCGCTTTGCGGGGCCTCCGCATTTGGGACACTTACAGTTTACGAAGCTGTCAAGCTTTGCGAGAGGGCTTTCCCCTCCCACTCCGGGCTCGAAGTTTTCCATATCGGGCAACTTAAGCGGCAGCTGGTCATAAGGAACGCCTACCATGCCGCACTTGGGACAGTGAACGATGGGAATAGGCTCGCCCCAGTAGCGCTGACGGTTGAACGCCCAGTCCTTCATCTTGTACTGGACGCCGCCTTTGCCGACGCCCATCTTTTCAAGCTCGTCTATCATGCGGCGTATGGCGTCTTTTTTGTTGGTATATCCGTTAAGGAAACCGGAGTTCACCATTTCGCCGTCGCCGGTATAGGGTCCCTCCTCTATGTTTCCGCCCTTTATGACCTCGATTATGTCCGCGCCGAATTTCTTTGCAAAGTCATAGTCACGCTGGTCGTGAGCCGGCACCGCCATAATTGCGCCCGTGCCGTAGCCCATCATAACATAGTCGGATATAAATACGGGAATTTCCCGTCCGTCCACGGGATTTACGGCGGAAAAACCCTCAAGGCGCACGCCGGTTTTGTCCTTTACAAGCTGTGTGCGCTCAAACTCAGTTTTTTTGGCGCAAACCTCGCGGTATGCTTTAACATCGTCAAAATTCTTTATTCTGTCGGCATACTTGTCAAGCATAGGATGCTCGGGAGCCATAACCATAAAGGTAACTCCGAAAAGAGTATCCGGTCTCGTGGTGTATACCTTTACTTTTTCGGGAATGTCCTTTACCGAAAACTCCACGAAAGCGCCGGTTGACTTGCCTATCCAGTTTTCCTGCTGAAGCTTTATGTTGGGCAGGTAATCCACATCGCCCAGTCCTTCAAGCAGCTTGTCGGCATACTCGGTAATTCTCAGGTACCAGACATCCTTTGACTTCTGCACCACCTCGCTGTGGCATATGTCGCAGCGACCTCCCTGAGAGTCCTCGTTGGAAAGCACAACCTTACAGCTCGGGCAGTAGTTTACCAGAGCGGTGTCGCGGAAAACGAGACCGTTGTCAAACATTTTCAGGAAAATCCACTGCGTCCACTTGTAGTAATCCTCGTCGGTGGTGTCGATAACCCTGGACCAGTCAAAGGAAAATCCTACCTTTTTAAGCTGCTCCGTAAAGCGGGCTATGTTGCGGTCGGTAACGATTCTGGGGTGTGTATTTGTCTTTATGGCGTAGTTTTCCGTAGGAAGTCCGAATGCGTCAAAGCCTATGGGGAACAAAACATTGTATCCCTCCATACGCCGCTTGCGGCTTACTACCTCAAGTCCGGAATACGCCTTGATATGTCCCACATGCATACCTGCGCCGCTGGGATAGGGAAACTCCACCATGGCATAAAACTTGGGCTTGTCGCTGAAATCCTCCGCCTTGAAGGCTCCGCTTTCGTCCCATTTTTTCTGCCATTTCGGCTCAATGGCCTTAAAATCGTATTTCATCTCTAAACTGTTCCTTTCAGTTCAATACATTTCTGTTCTTTTTCCGAATATCTGTCACGCGCTCAGTCGTCCGTAGACAGCAGAGCGGAAATATCAACCTCACTGCCCTCTTTATACAACTTTTCAAGCTTATAAAAGTCGCGGGTGTCGGCGCTGAACACATGGAGAATAACTGAGCCATAGTCCGCAAGTATCCATGTGTCGCCTCGGGAGCCCTCGTTATGCAAGGGGGAGACGCCGAATTTCGACAGTCGGAACTCCACTTCCTCCGCAAGAGAGCTGATGTGAGTCTTGGAGGTACCGGTGCAGACTACAAAGTAATCCGCAATACTTGTCTGATCCTCCACATACAAAAGTTTTATGTTGCGCGCCTTTTTTATATCGAGCACTTTTACCGCAAACTCCGCAATATCACGGGGCGTGGGGTTTTCGCACAAAGTGATTTCGGACAGGGGAGAATTCTTTTCGTTTTCCATATCAGTATCCTTTCTCCGTTTATTTAAGGGCTATATCTATATCATTATCGGAAATGTCCTGAGCGTTATGCTCCACGGTTTCAAAATCCTCGGCGTAATACACCTCGGACATAACAGAGTCGGCGTCATTGCAGAACGCCCTCTCGCTGTCAAAGCTTTCGTCGTCAACGGCGGTTTTGTAAATGTTGTAGTACTTCTGCATAAGCTCTATGACCGCATTCCTGTTCATTACATAATAGGAAGCGCCGTCACACATTGCCGCCTGACCGGGCAGGGTCATCATAGTCACATTTGAAAGCTCAAGTCCCAGAACGGCTTTGCCGTAGGTGACTATATCGCCCACAGACATATCGGTTATAACGCTTGCAAGTACAGCCGAGGCTATATCGTCAATATTAGCAAGGCTTATGTTCTTCTTAACCGATTCGATAAAGGCGGTCATAAACATTTTCTGCGCGTCACCTCTGGCAAGGTCAGCCGCAAGATAGCCGCTTCTGAAGCGCACGAACTGCTCCGCCTGATCACCGTCCATATTGCAGTAGCCCTCCGGCAGGTTGATATACAGATTCTGTCCGGGGTCGCTGTAATACATGGAATACGGGATATACATATACACGCCGCCCACAGCGTCCACTATATCACCGAAGCCGTCAAGATCCATAACTGCGCTGTGATGGATTTTTATGTCAAGGTGCTTTGAAAAATAATCCGCCGTCATTTTCAAAGCGTCCTTTTCGGGGAAAGAGGAACCGTCATCACGAGCTTTGCCTATATAATAATTGAAAAGTCCGTTTATTTTGTGATAGCTGTAATCGTCCGCCTCGAAATAGGTGTCGCGGGGTATCTGGGTTATGGCCATTTCTCCCGTCTCTGTGTCGAAGCTTACTATCATTATTACATCCGTAAGGTTTGCCGCTCTGTCGTGACCCATTACGAGAAAGTTTGCTTTTGTCTCGGTCTGTATGTTTTCCGGTTTATCCTTTTCGCTTGTTGTTTCGTCGCCAAGTCCCGAGCGTCTTGCGCAGGCGGCAAGGGGAAGGACGGCAAGTATTGACAGTACTACGGCAAGTATTTTCTTTTTCATTTTGTTACCTCTTTTCGGTAGGAAGTGGCTTATGTACAAAGACTTATTCAAGCCCGTTTTCGTCAAGGCTTGAAGCGTTGTACACGGTAAGCGTGACGCTTTCCTTATCTGCTGAATATATTTCGCTTACGATGCTCTGCTCTCTTGACACGAAAAATCCCGCCGTGTCAAAGGACTTTGTTATATCGTAATCGTAAATATTATAATACTCGTTAATAATGTCCGCAACATATGCCTTGTTCATTACAAAGAAGGAGGCTCCGTCGTACATAGTCGCGGCTCCGGGCATGGTCATCATGCTGATGTTTTCCATTTTTACGCCGCCGCCCTTGCCTATGCCGAGGAAGCACTTGCCCAGGTACACCACATCGGCAACGGTCATATCGGTGCGGACATAGTTAATCACATTGCCCGCAAGATTTGAAATCATGGAAGCGTCCGCGTTGGCAAGACTCTTTGTAAGAGAGGAGATAAACGCCGAGATAAACAGCTTCTGCGCGTTTCCTCTGCCTATGTCTCCGGTAACATATCCGCTGCGGTAGCGGACAAACTGCTCCGCCTTGTCGCCGTCAAGATGCTGATATCCCTCTTTCAGGTTGATATACAGATTTTGCCCGGGGTCGGTATAATACATATCCTGCGGCACATACATATCAACGCCGCCTATGGCGTCAACTATGCCTTCAAAGCCGTCAAGATCCATGACCGCACTGTAATGAATGGTAACGGCAAGGTTCTTTTCAAGATACTCAGCCATTCTGACGCAGCCGTCCTTTTCGGGGTCGGAGGAGCCTTCGTCACGCACCTCGGCAATGCAGTAGTTGTAAAGTCCGTTAATTTTATGGTAGTAGTAATCGCCGACGGTCACATAGGTGTCGCGGGGAAACTGCATTATTGTAACGCTCTGCTCCGCAACATTGTAGTTTATGAGCATTATAACATCCGTAAGGCTCGCGGCGCGGTCGTGACCCATAACAAGAATATTGTAGTTGTCCTGCTTGTTGACCTCGGGGGTCTTGTTGGACGAAGTATTCTTGTCGCTTGTGTCGGGTATCTCAAATTTTATTTCCTTATTGGAGCTGTCGGGCACGAAAAGCACAAAATAGTTTACCGCAAACAGCAGAAGACCGCAGGCAGCGGCAAGAACTGCAGCACCTATTCTGGGCAGCACCTTTCTTACAAATTTACTGAAGCCTGTCATTGGTATATCGGTTCCTTTCTCTTGTCTTGCGCGCCGACTGGCGGCGCGGACGGCTTTCAAAAAGACTTTTCCGGGAAAGCTCGGCGCCGATCATATCTTTCGCGCCGAAGCATTATTGCTCTTAATCAGATAGTAGTTGCGCGCTTCAACCGTGTCCCTGTCCACAAGGGATGCTTCGTCTATGAGATTTTTTACAGTCATATCAAAGGACAGTATCATGGTTTTACAGAGAAGCGCTTTCCTGTCACCGTCGCTTTTGCAGTCGGACAGACCGGAATAAAAATATTCTCTCAGCCGTACGCAGTCCTCAAAGGTGCGCGTTTCCTCTATATAGTCGGCAAGGTAAACAAGAGCCTCAAATGTACTCATACCTGCGCGTCCGGTAGTATGCCAGCGAATGCCGGATATGACCTCGGGCAGGGCAAATTCGGGAAAATCCCGCTGCGCTACGGCAGCCGCCGTTTTGGCGTGAAACAGCTTGACGGAATACTTAGCGTCATCCGGGTCGGTAGGTATACCGAAATCGCGGCATATATCAAGCTGTTCTTCGGCGGACAGACGCTTTGTTATATCGTGGAGAAGCGCCGCGGCGCTGAGCTTTTCTATGCTGTCCGCAAGATAGATACTGCCTAGGGCGCGTACTTCCTTTTCAACCGCAAGGGTATGAAGGTATCTTTTGCCGGTAAGATAAGGCTTTATTCTCTCTCTCAGAGACGCCAGCATTTCCTCAGTAATAGGTGCTGCGCCCATGTTTTCGCTGTTTTTCATTATTTATACAGACCTTTTTCCTTTATATATCCGTATACTGCGTCGGGCAGAAGCTCCGCTGCGCTCTCTGTGCTTATAAGCTTTTCCCGTATTTCCGTAGAAGACAGCACCAAAGGCTCCGTACCGATAAAGCGGGGAGCGGTGCCGCACAGCTTTTCAAACTCCCGTTCCGCCGCCGAAAGTCTGCCCTTACCGCTTCGGCGCATATAGCAGACCGTGGCAAGAGAGGCAATTTCCCGGGGAGAGCGCCATTTGCCGAAGCACTCAAGCATATCTTCCCCTATCAGCATCAGTATTTCATTATGGGGATAGGCTTCTTTAAGCATTTTAAGCGTATCCACCGTGTAGCTTTTGCCGCCCTGCTTCATTTCCCAATCGCTGACAACTGCAAAGGAGCCGAAAGCAAGGTGCGTCATCTCAAGCCGGTCTTCGTCCGACGCGCCGTCGGGCAAATCCTTGTGGGGCGGAATGTGGGACGGCATTACTATAAGACGGGAAATATCCTCCGCCTCGCAGAACAGTTTTGCGGCGCGCACATGACCGAGATGGGGCGGCGAAAAGGTGCCGCCGAACAGTCCGATTTTTGCGCCCTCCGGCACAGCGCCGGCAATCAGTTTTTTCATTTCGGAAGCTCTATTTTTCTGTTTTTCAGAACGGAGGAGCGGCGGTACAGCACAAATCTTGAGCCAATAACGCTGACTACCTCTGCGCCCAGCTTTTCCGACAGCTCGTCCGCAGCCTCTCTTGAAGTAATGCCGCTGTTTTCAAGCACGCGCAGCTTTATAAGCTCCCGCGCCTCCAGCGCATCCGATATGCCGCGCAGCATTTCCGGAGAAAAGCCGCCCTTGCCTATCTGACATATGGTATCAAGGGAGTTGGACATACGGCGAAGCGCCGCTCTCTGCTTACTTGTTATCATATAATTCTTCCTGTTTATGCCGCTGTATAATAATACTGCGTATTTTTGTGAAAATCTTCTTGAAAATGCAAGTATTTCGTAAAAATTTATTTTACAAGCGAAAGCTTTTCTGCAAAAGCGCGCATAGCGCGTCCTCTGTGACCTACTCTCGCCTTTTCTTCGGGGGTAAGACAGGCAAAGGTTTTTCCGCACTCATCTGACATAAACAGCGGGTCGTAGCCGAAGCCGCCGTCTCCGTCGGGAGCTTTTGTTACGGTGCCTGCGCACTCTCCGCGCACAGTAAAGGCTTTTACCGCCGTCTTTGCGCGGTCTGCCGCAAAAGCACCCGCCCCCCTGTCTGCGGGAGAAGCAAACCCAAGTTTGTCGGGCACAACGCAGGCAACGGTACAGACAAATTTTGCTTTTCTGTTGTCAGTACCCTCAAGCACAGACAGCAGCTTTTTGTTGTTGGCTTCGTCGCTTCCCTCCCGGGAATATCTTGCGGAATACACGCCGGGAGCGCCGTCAAGCGCCTCCACGCACAGACCGGAATCGTCAGCAACTCCTATATAACCCATAGATGCGGGCACGGAGGCTTTTATAAGGGCGTTTTCCTCAAAGGTTTTGCCGTCCTCCTCAATATCGCCCTCGTATCCTATATCGTCAAGGGACAGCACACGGACATCTCCGCAAAGCTCTCCAAGCAGAGCCTCAAGCTCTGCTATTTTCTTTTTGTTCCTCGATGCAAGCACTATATCCATATCAGTCAAACAGCGCCTCCACAAACATATCAGCGTCAAAGGGCTGCATATCGTCTATCTGCTCGCCCACTCCTATATATTTCACTGGAATATCAAGCATTTCGCGGATACCGAACACAGCTCCGCCCTTTGCCGTGCCGTCAAGCTTTGTAAGCACAAGTCCGGTAATCTCGGCGCTTTCCTTAAACTCTCTTGCCTGCACAAGGGCGTTCTGACCCGTGGTAGAGTCAAGCACCAGAAGCGTCTCGCGGGAGGAGTCGGGAAGCTCGCGGGATATGACTCTGTCGATCTTTGCAAGCTCGTTCATAAGGTTTTTCTTGTTATGAAGTCTGCCCGCGGTGTCGATTATAAGCACATCGGCGCCGCGTTTTTCGGCGGCGGCTGCCGCGTCGAATACAACTGCCGCGGGGTCGCTGCCCTCGTTTTGGCGTATTAGATCCACTCCCGCTCTGTCGCACCAGACTTCAAGCTGATCTATGGCCGCCGCACGGAAGGTGTCAGCAGCGGCAACCAGTACGCTTTTACCCTGTTTTTTCAGGCTGTTGGCGATTTTTCCGATAGAGGTGGTCTTTCCCACACCGTTTACACCGATAACCAGTATAACGGAGGGCTTTGTATCAAGCCTCAGTTCTTCTCCCTCGCCTATCATGCTGCGGAGTATCTTTTTCAGAGCGGCTTTGACATCTTCGGGCTCCTTCAGTCTGCCGTCGCGCACTGCGTCTCTCAGCTCATCAATAACCTTTTCGGCGCATTCCGCACCCATATCGGAGCAGATAAGCGCCTCTTCAAGCTCCTCCAGCAGATCCTCGTCTACCTTTACAAAGCTTTTCACGACGCTGTCTACGCGGGAAAACACGGCGTTTTTCGTTTTTGTAAGTCCGCTTTTCAGCTTATCGAAAAAACCCATTTCACTCTGCCTTTCTTTATGCTCTGTCAGTTCTCCACCAGACCGTTTGCCGCCGAAGGATTTTCGGCAACGCTTGCCACATCAAGGGTGAATACCTTGGAAACTCCGTGGCGGGGCATGGTAACGCCGTACAAAGTGTCCGCAGTTTCCATCATACCGCGCCTGTGGGTAATGAGGATTATCTGCATTTCCTTTGAGAAGCGCTTTATGTAGCTTGCGACTCTGGCAACATTGACCTCGTCCAGCGCCGCCTCTATCTCGTCGAAAATACAGAACGGCGACGGATTTACCCTTATAAGCGCAAATATAAGCGCTATGGCAACGAAGGCCTGCTCTCCGCCGGAAAGCAGATTAAGATTTTTAATCATTTTTCCGGGAGGCGCGGCGTTTATATCCACGCCGCTGGTAAGCACATTTTCGGGGTCGGTAAGCGTCAGATGCGCGCTTCCGCCTCCGAACAGCTCCCTGAAGGTCTCGCCGAAGCATTTGTTGACCTTTTCAAAGGTTTCGATGAACATTCGCTTCATCTCAGCCTCAATATCGGCAATAATTCCGCGAAGCTCCTCTCCCGATGCCCTCAGGTCGTCAAGCTGCGCTTTCAGGTAATCGTAGCGCTCCTTAAGCGCCGTATATTCCTCAATTGCGCCCACATTTACGCTGCCCAGCGCCTTGACCGCGCTTTTCAGCTCTGCCAGACGGCGAGCCGCGCCGCTTCTGCTGTCGGCGGTAATTGCGGGATAGTCAAGGGCAAGCGCCGTACCGTGGGTAAGCTCATATTCGTCCCACAGGCGGGAGGTCATTTTGTCAACCTCGGAGTTAAGCCTCTCAAGCTTTGTTTCGTTTGCGCTGTGAGCCCTGAATACAAGCTCCTTGCGGTCGGTGACCTCTTTTGTTTTGCGTCTGTTTTCGTTGAGCTTGCGGTCGTACTCTGCGCCGCCCTCCTCAAGGGAAAGGCGCTGTTCTTCGGCCTCGGCAAGGCTTGCGCGAAGCTCTGCCGCCTCGTTTTTCTTCTCCGCTATACTGCGCGCCGCGTCGGCAATGCTGTCCCGAAGGTTTGTAACTTCAGCGTCATGCCCTGCGGCTTCAAGCTCAAACTTTTCGGCGCGTTCATCGGCCTGTGCCGCCTGCGCCTGCGTGTTTTCCGCGTCGCGCATAAGCGCCGCAAGGGCGATGCGCCCCTCGTTCATTCTGCTCTCCGCATCCGCGGCGCGCTCCTGCGCTTCGCCGCGGCGTATATCGGTTTCGCTGCGCTCCTCTGCTATCTTTGATATTTCCGCCTGAAGTGCGGCTATATCCTTTTCCAGTCCCGCCGCGTCCTCGCCGCCGCGTTTTGACTGCTCCGCAAGGCTGTCCCTGTCGGCGCGAAGCTGTTCTAGTAGATTTTCACAAACGCCTTTATTGGCCTCGTATTCGTCAAGCTGAGCGCGCTCTGTACGCAGCATAACTTCGGAAAGCTTTGCCTTTTCATCCTCCTTGCGGCGGTAATTGGTAAGCTCCGTATGCTTTTCGCGAAGCTCTTCAAGCTGCTTTCTCGTCTTCTCCGACTCTTTCTCGGCCTCTGCCTTTTCTTTTTGCAGCTTTTCGATGTGGGAAGCGCGGGTGAGCATACCCGAATCGCGTCTCACACTGCCGCCCGTAAAGGAGCCGCCGGGATTTATCTGCTGACCGTCGAGAGTGACTATGCGCAGCTTCCAGCCGCTGCGGCGCGCCACATCGGAGGCGTTGTCGATATTGTCAAAGACGGATACCCGTCCGATAATGGAGGAGATGACCGCTCTGTACTTTTCTTCCGTTTCCAGAAGCTCGTCGGCATATCCCACAAATCCGCGGCTTCCCGCCGCATCCTCCATCTCCCGCGTTCTGCTCTGTGCGCGAACGCCGGAAAGAGGATAAAAGGTAGCGCGTCCCGCGCCCGCGTTTTTCAGGGCATATATGCAAGCCTTTGCGTCGCGCTCATCGTCTACAACTATATTTTGCAGACTTGCGCCGAATGCGGTTTCAAGGGCAACGGTGTATTCGTCGCTGACCTTTATAAGTCTTGATACCGGACCGTGAACACCTGACAGCTTGCCCTCGCGGCTTTGCTGCATAACGAATTTAACGCTGTTGTTATAACCGTCGAAATGCTCCTGCATACGCTCCAGAGCGGAAATACGGCTGCGCAGCGCTTCCGCCGCCGCCTCGCTCTCGCTGAGAGATAGTCTGACCGCTTCTATACTGTCCGACAGAGAAATAAGCTGCCTGTCGCATTTCTCCGTTTCCGAATCGGATTTTTTCAGCGCATTTTCGTAAAGCTCAACGCTTTTTCTGCATTCCTCGCAGTCACGCTCTATATCAGAGAGCTGTTTTTCGTATTTTTCAAGCTCCGCCGAAATATTTGCCTGTCTGTCGCTGCGGTCGCTTATACTGCTTTTCAGCACATCACTGCGCACCCGCAGCTCGCTAAGCTCGCTCTCCCTCTCGCGCATTACCGCAAGGGACTCCTCAAGCTCTGCGCCAAGCGCCGCTTCGTCGCCTTTTGCCCCGTCTCTTTCCTTTTCGCAAAGGGCGATATAAGCGTTCTTTTCGTCTATGCCCGAAGCTATCTCCCTGACACGCGCTCTCAAAGCCTCTGCTCTGCCCCGCTCCTCTGCGGCGTCCTCGCGGCTTTTGTCCGCCGCTCTTTGCTCCGCCTCGGTCATTGCCTTAGCGTGCACCGTCTCGTTTTCAAGCCTTGACGCTTCGTTTTCAGCGTTTCTGACGGCGGCGTTCATTTCCTTTATTTTGCCGTAAAGCGCTCCCGAGGACTGTTTGTTCTCCTGAGACGCCTCAAAAAGCCTGTCATACTGTGCCTCAAGCTGCTTTTCGTCGTCCTCCGCCATTTCAAGCTCATGGGCGGAAAGACGGCACTGAGAGGTCATTTTGTCCACATCCTCTCTCAGCTTTTCCATATCGTAAAGCCACAGAGACACATCAAGCTTTTTCTTTTCGCCGTAAAGCTCAAGATACTTTCTGGCTTTTTCCGCGTCCTTTTCCAAAGGGCCTATTCTGTTTTCTATTTCGGTAAATATGTCGCTGACGCGGGTCATATTCGCCTCGCACTCGGCAAGCTTCTTTTCCGACTCGTGCTTCTGGTATCTGTATTTGGATATACCCGCGCTCTCCTCGAAAATTCCGCGTCTGTCCTCGCTTTTCTTGGAGATTATCTCGGATATTTTGCCCTGTCCCACAATGGAGTAGCCCTCGCGTCCGATACCGGTGTTCATAAACAGCTCGTAAATATCGCGCAGACGGCAGGGTTTTCTGTTTATAAAATACTCGCTCTCTCCCGCGCGGTAGCAGCGGCGTGTAACCGTTACCTCCTCGTAGGGACAGTTAAGCTTGCGAGGTGCTTCGGAATCGTCAAAGGTGACGGACACCTCCGCAAAGCTCATGGGACGGTGACCGTCCGCACCCACAAAGATAACATCCTCCATTTTGGAGCCGCGTATGTTCTTGGTGGATATTTCGCCCAGTACCCAGCGCATTGCGTCCGTAATATTGGATTTGCCGCTTCCGTTGGGGCCTACTATAACGGTAGCACCCGGATTGAAGCGCAGCACCGTTTTATCGGGGAAAGATTTGAAGCCGTGAAGTTCCAGCGTTTTCAGATACACCTGCGGTTTCTCCCTTTCTTTCAGTTCTTCTTTCGGTTTTTCCTGATATGGTCGCGTTTGTTTACAATCTAAATTATGTCAATAGATATATTATACCCTTTCAGGCAGTCCTTTTCAAGGATTTTGACGCATTTTGCGCCGCTTTTTTCCATAATATGCGTCTTATTTTCTTTTTTATGGCCGACAGCCGCCGAAACCGCGCCCTTCGGCACATATACAATAAGCGTTTTCCCCCGAGCGTCACGGTCTCGCAGCGCGTCTGTTATCAGATTTCTGTACAGCCGCCCTCTCACAAGTTCCCCGAGGGCGGGATGGTTGGGACCCGCGAAATAGGAGTCCTCGCTGTGGAGATTTTCACTTTCATGCAGACCGATTTTCAAAACGGGTACACCGTTTCCCGTAAACACCCGAAGCACATCGGCACTTCTCTCCACCGCCTCCTCAACGCTCATGGGCGTATACTCTCCCCGGCGGCACATAGCTTCAAGAGGCGTGTTTCTGAAAACTATGCATGGGTATATCCTCGCCCCCTCCGCTCCCTCGGCGCAGATAATTCGCGCCGTCTCGACTTCGCTTTCGGGCGTTGCGCCGGGCAGTCCCGTCATCATCTGCCCCACAAAGGAAAATCCGTGGCGTCTGAGCATTCTTACCGCCTTATACGACGCTTTTGCCGTATGCCCTCTGCGGCAGGCTTCAAGCACTTTGTCGTCAAAGTTCTGAATACCAAGCTCCACCTGACTTACGGTGTAGCCCTGAAGAATTTCGCATATTTCCTCGGAAATATAGTCAGGTCTTGTGGACATCCTGATTCCGCTGACTTCTCCTCTGTCAACATATTCCTGAGCAATATCCAGAAGCCGCAGCATAAGCGAGCGGTCAATCCCCGTAAAGGAGCCGCCGAAATAGGCAATCTCGCACTCTCTGTCCCCTTTTGTGGCAAGAGAGGCTTCAATAATACGGCGCACATTTTCCTCACAAAAAGAAGGGGCGCCCGTGATCGCGTGCTGGTCGCAGAACACGCATTGATTGGGGCAGCCCATGTGCTGTATGAATATGGGAATATTTATATGCTTCATAGTCAGTTGTTTTCAGGCACGCCTCCGAAAAGCTTC
>JBJDYY010000137.1:0-3013 GCA_051867715.1 Candidatus Avispirillum sp. | reverse complement strand
ACCATACTTGCGGTGCTCAGTGTCATACTGTACGCGGTTATCCCTCAGGCAATTTACAGCTTTGAAAATCTGGGTACTCAGCTTAACACCTATATTACCAATATCCAGCGATTTGCGGACGATTTCGTACAGAAGCACTCGGAGCGTTTTTTGGGCGAGCAGTACGATTCCATATCAAAGCTTATGGAGGAATACGGCATATCGCTCAGCATCAAGGATATTTTGTCAAACTCCTACTCATTTTTGCAAAGCGCCTTTAACTATGTTATCGACTACGGCGGAATGATAGTAAACGAGGTGATAAATGTCCTTTTGGGACTTATCGTCGCCGTTTACTTCCTGATTTTCAAGGAGCGCATATGCGCCCAGACGAAAAAACTTTTGTGTGCAATCCTTAACCGCCGCGCATATCTGAACACCGTAAGACTGGCAAGATATACGCATAAGACCTTCGGCGGCTTTATTGTGGGAAAGCTTATTGACTCCGTAATAATAGGGCTTCTTACTTTCTTTGTGCTGTGGATATTCAAAATCCCCTATTACCCCCTGCTTGCGGTAATAATCGGAGTTACCAATATCATCCCTACCTTCGGCCCCATATTCGGCGGCATATTCGGCGCTCTGCTGCTGCTTATCGCCGCACCCGACAAGGTCATTCTATTCCTTATAATCGTGCTTGTCATACAGCAGCTTGACGGAAATATCATCGGGCCGAAAATTCTGGGTAACACAATCGGCATAAGCTCCCTGTGGGTAGTAATTGCAATATTCGTGTTCGGCAGTTTCTTCGGTTTTACCGGTATGATAGTCGGCGTGCCCGCCACCGCAATTATTTATGTTCTCGTAAAGCAGTGGTCGGAAAGAAGGCTGCGGCACAAGGGGTATCCGTACCACACCGCATACTACGCAAGCGATCCCCCAACTGAGCCCGACAGTATAGACGCGGGACAGGTATTTATTGACCGCGATACAGAGATTTCCGAGCCCTCGCTTGATGACGACATCCCCGACCCTCCCGAAAAAGAGAAAGTTTCGCTGATAAAACGCATTTCAGGCTTTTTCAAAAAGCGTAAAAGCGAAGATAAGAATACAAAATAAAAAACGGCAGCGCCGAGGACGGCGCCCGAAAGGAAAAATATAATGAAAAGACTGTTTACTTCAGAGTCCGTAACAGAAGGACATCCCGATAAAATTTGCGACAAAATATCCGACACCGTGCTTGACGATATACTCAGACAGGACCCCATGGCGCGGGTCGCCTGCGAGACTTTCGTCACAACGGGACTTGTTAATGTAATGGGAGAAATCACCACCGACGCCTATGTAGATATAGCTGACGCCGTCCGCAGAACTATCCGCTCCATAGGCTACGACAGAGCGAAATACGGCTTTGACTGCGACACCTGCGGCGTTCTCAGCTCCATACACGAGCAGTCTCCCGATATTGCCATGGGCGTTGACAAGTCCTTTGAAGCCAAAAACGGCGGTGCCGACGAAAACGACACCGGAGCGGGAGACCAGGGCATGATGTTCGGATTTGCCTGCGACGAGACCCCGGAGCTTATGCCCCTGCCCATATCTCTTGCGCATAAAATGGCAAAAAGGCTGACTGAAGTGCGCAAAAGCGGCCTGCTTCCCTACCTGAGACCTGACGGAAAGACCCAGGTTACCGTTGAATATGATGATGACCGCCCCGTAAGAGTACATACCGTGGTGGTTTCCACACAGCACAACCCCGATGTTGACCTTGAAACAATACGCCGGGACATAAAGCGCCATGTTATCCTGCCTGTTGCAGGTCATATGGCAGACGAGAACACAATATTCCATATAAATCCCACAGGCAGATTTGTCATAGGCGGCCCTGCGGGAGATACGGGACTTACGGGAAGAAAAATCATCGTTGACACCTACGGCGGCTATTCACGCCACGGCGGCGGAGCCTTTTCCGGCAAAGACCCCACAAAGGTGGACAGAAGCGCCGCATATATGGCGCGCTATATAGCAAAGAACATAGTAGCATCGGGAGCGGCACGCAAGTGCGAAATTCAGCTTGCATACGCTATCGGAGTTGCAAAGCCCGTATCTGTAATGGCTGATACCTTCGGCACCGGCATCACAAATGATCAGCGCCTTGCCGAGGCTGTTTCCTTCCTTGTGGATATGCGCCCCGCCGCAATAATAGAGCGCTTTGATCTGCGCCGACCCATATACGCCGACCTTGCGGCTTACGGACACATGGGACGGGAGGATCTGAATGTACCGTGGGAAATGCGCGACCTGGCTCAAGACCTTAAAAAAGTTCTGTAAACATAATATAAAAACGCCGTACGCAGCATTTCGCTTGCGTACGGCGTTTTTATATGCGCAGCAGCATAGCATACAATATAACAAAAAAACTTCCCGTCAAACATCATAAATATCCGATTACAAAAATACCGATGAAAAATCTCTGAACAACTGTGAATACTGACGGCATATTGTCATGACTGCATTTGGATCGCAGCTCAGGTGCGAATTATCTGCCAAGCCGGAATATAAAGCCTTTTATCATTGTCTCCTTTTACTGTTTTCCGCCAAAACATTCCGAGAATACAGGCTTCATCCCCGTTATTGGATAAATTTGCATAACGAAGTCTGAAAAATCCGACTTTTTAGTCTGATTTAAGGTTTTTATGATAATATTCATGACGCAAACAAAAAAAGGAGCGTTACATTCAATATGTATATCATCAAAAACGCACTGAAATGTATCGGCAGATCAAAAGGACGCAGCATCCTTATAGGGCTTATTGTGCTTGTAATAGCAGTATCTTCCTGTGTCGGTCTGTCTATCAGAAGGGCGGCGGAAAAAGCAAAAGCGGAAACGCTGGAAGGGCTTACGGTCACAGCCACCATATCTTTCGACCGGCAATCAGTTATGAGTCAGCTTCACGGAGGAGACAATCCCGGATCGGCTGAAAACGGACAATTTGACAAAGGTCAGTTTTCAAAGCTTATGGGTGAAGCGTCT
>JBJDYY010000136.1:0-3043 GCA_051867715.1 Candidatus Avispirillum sp. | reverse complement strand
CAAAAAATCAGTTGAGTTTACCGAATTTATGTACAAAACGGTATATTCCCACCGAAAGGGAGCGACCTACGGCGCCGGGCAGCGCGGTAAGTCCCGCAAGGGAAGAGAAGCGCAGCTTTTTGTACGCCCGTTTGTCCTTACTCTTTAAGTATGCCCACAGGTCCTTTGATTTTTGCAGGCTTTCTTTGTCCTTTTTCATATACAGGAACACCGTGGAAATGCTCATAATTATGGAGAGCTCATGGAGCATACAGCGGTACAGCCTGCGGCTTTTTGCGCGCACTGCCTCCAGATCCTGGCAGTCTATCATCAGACGGGCAACACGCACCTGCTGGTCTATACGGCGCAGTACGTTTTTCTCGTTGACCGACTGCTCCTCTCTGCCCACATAGTACAGATACAGATCAAGATCCATATAGTATATGCGCTCCACATAGGGGAAGGGCTCATACATATACAGATTGTCCTCGTAAAAGGTATGGCGGGGCAGTTCGATATTATTTTCCCTCAAAAGAGCGGTGCGGTACACCACGGAGTGCATCATCAGGTACTGGGCGACTCCGAAAGGCTTTACATCGTCCCATGTGCATATTTTTTCATGGGGGAATTTGGTGCGGTAGCTCATGACGCGCCGCTCGCCGGAATCCGTGCGGACATAAACGTAATTGGAAACGTACATATCCACATCGCACCCTGCCGCTTCGTTTTCTCTCATGCGGCTGATAAGCTTTTCAAGAGATTGTCTGTCAAGTCTGTCGTCGGAGTCCACTACTTTATAGTATTTCCCGCGGGCTTCTTTCATTCCGCGGGTGACGCCCGCACCGTGTCCGCCGTTTTCCTGATGGACGACGCGCACTATATCGGGATTTTCCTCTGCAAGGCGGTCTGCAACGGCGCCCGTTTCATCGGTGGAGCCGTCGTTTATAATGATTATTTCCGTATCTTCGCCGTACCCCAGAAGCGACTCTATGCAGTTTGTCATAAAGGCCGCGGAATTGTAGCAGGGCACTGCAAAGGTTATAAGCTTTTCCATATTTTAATCCTTATTTTATTCCCGGTTTAACCGTATTCGGCATAATTACCGAATTTTGCATAACATATGTTTTCTTTTACATTATAATATCGAATCGGTATAAAAGCAAGGCTTTTTTCGTAAATCCTATTGCAGAAGGAAAGAATATGTTGTAAAATGAAGCAAGCCGGTTTGGCAGAAAATGTATTCGGAGGAGAGCCCTGTGGCGAAAAAGCTTGTGTGGAAAGGCGGTGCGCTGCTTGCGCCGGTGCCGCCCGTCATGGTGACCTGCAGCGACGGAGAGCGCGACAATGTTTTTACCGTGGCGTGGACGGGGCTTATAAACACCGTTCCTCCGAAGACCTATATTTCCGTAAGACCCTCGCGGTATTCCTACGAGCTTATAAAAAAGAGCGGGGAATTTGCCCTGAATCTTACTCCCGCTTCGCTTGTCTCCGCCTGCGACTGGTGCGGCATACACACGGGGCGCAAAGTGGACAAATTCAAGCGCTTTGCCCTTGAAAAGATGCCCGCTTCCGAAATCGGCGCGCCTCTTATTGCGCAGTGCCCCATGGCGCTGGAGTGCCGTGTGTTTGATGTGATTGAGATGGAGACTCACCATATGTTTCTTGCCGACATAGTGGCGGTGGATGTGGACGAGGCTCTGGTTGACGGCGGCGGCAGGCTGCACCTTGAGAGGGCGGGTCTGTGCGCCTTTGCTCACGGGGAGTATTTCAGGCTCGGAGAGTCGCTTGGAAAATTCGGCTTTTCCGTCAGGAAAAAGCACAAAAACAGGGCTCCCGGAAAGGCGCCAAAAACTGCAAAGGCTTCGGGCGGCGCGAACAGCAGTCCGAAAACGAAAAAGCGTAGCACTTCCGGGGTCAGATAACCGGAGTGTCCGAGTGCTTTTCAAAAAGGTTTTTTCCCTGAATACGGTGTGCCCCGGAAACATATAGTTTCAAAGACACTGATATATAAATTATTTCTGAAAGGCGGATAATCAAATGTTTTGTAAAAAATGCGGTATGCAGCTTCCCGAAGGCGCGGCGGTTTGTCCCGGCTGCGGTGAGGCGGTTAGCGGCGGTTTCGGCTACGGTGCCGCGGCGATAAAAAGGATGTTTTCACAGCCGCTGTACCTTGCAATGTGCATTGTTCTTTCCGTTGCGGCGGTGATCGGAGTTAAAGGCGGAGATGTTTTTGCGATACTGTTTGCCGTTGCCGCGTGGCTTACCTACGGCAACGCGGTATCAAAGTCCGCGCCCCTGAAATCGGGCTCATACAAGTTTACCGCTGTTCTTTTGAAGATACAGTATATTATCATCTGGGTCGCTGTGGGTCTTATTGCGGCAGTCGGCCTTGTGGGCGGAATACTTCTTGTATTTGCGGGAAATGTGGCTTCCTATCTCGCCGGAGGCGCCCTTGATTACAGCTCCAATCTGTCTCCCGAACTGTCGAAGTTAGTGGACACCCTTTTGCAGTTTTTCCTGAGAGAGGGCGCGTGGATAGCGGGAGTGGCGTTTATTCTTGTAATGGGCGCCGTTGCCGCTTGTGCAGTTGTCATTAACCTTTGCTTTGTAAAGCACTTCTCCGCATATGCCTCAAGGCTCAGCGACGCCGTCAAAAACGGAGAAACGGACAGCGTTTCTCTTTACGACAGGAGCCTTTCCGTAAGGCTTATGGTTCTCGGCATACTGTACGGAGCCTGCTCGGTGCCCTCGCTGATAGTCAGCCTCGCAAGCTCAAGTGCTTCCGATTTTGCAAGCAATTTAAGTGCTGCCTGCATTGCGGCTGCCTTTATCCTTGCGTCCGTAATCGTAAAAGCGCAGCCTGCGCCTAACGCCGAATAAGCAGAAACCGGCGGGAGATGTAAATGAGAGGCTCTGCCTCGCACTCCGATGATATGCGGGGCGCTGCCCGGGGCGCCGCCCCTGACCCTGGTCAAGGGACTTTTTGAAAAAAGCCCCTTGACAATCCCCAAAAACTTTTGCCCTGATAAGGCAATAACGCAATCCCCCGCAGGGGTGCCGCGTA
>JBJDYY010000135.1:0-14582 GCA_051867715.1 Candidatus Avispirillum sp. | reverse complement strand
ATCTGTAATGATACGAACCCGTATCCTGAGAGTATTCCAGTTCTACGCCGAAAACATCCCTGACGGTGCCTGCTTTGCATATGCTTTCGGGGGTGTCGCAGGCGGCGATCGCGCCGTCCTTCAAAACCGCGATGCTGTCGGAAAAGCCGAACGCCAGCTCAAGGTCGTGCATGACCGCCACAATGCCCTTTCCCGCGTCGGCAAGGGAGCGCAGTATATGCATAAGCTCCACCTGATTGGAAATATCCAGATATGTGGTGGGCTCGTCAAGCAGTATATAATCCGTGTCCTGCGTAAGCGCCATTGCAATATATGCTTTTTGCCGCATACCTCCCGAAAGGGAGGACAGGGGTCTGCCGGCAAGCGGTTCTATCTTCATTTGCCGAAGCGCGTCGCCTGCAATTTTTCTGTCTTTTTCGCTGTATCTGCGTGGGTAGCCCAGATGGGGAAATCTTCCGTGCAGCACCATTTGCTCCACCGTCATATCGGGCACGCTTCTGCCCTGGGCAAGATAGGCGATCTTTTTTGCCCTGTCGCGGCGGGACAAGACATCCGTCGGTTCTCCGTCAACAAATATTTCTCCCGAATCCGCTTTTATTATACCCGCAACTGTTTTCAGCAGGGTGCTTTTTCCCGAACCGTTGGCGCCTATGAGCGATATCAGCTTCCCTTTGGGAAAAGTAAGGGAGACGCTGTCCAGAACACGTTTGCCGCCGTATCCGGAGACTGTGTTTTTCAGTTCAATCACGGGCGTGACCTCCTTTTCCTCTGATAAGGATAAACACAAAGAAGGGAGCGCCGAGAAAGGCCATAATAATACCCACGGGAATTTCGTAAGGGGCGAAGACCGTTCTTGCCACCGTGTCGCAGATACATACGAAAGAGGCGCCCAGCAGTGCGCACAGTCCCAGAAGATCCGACGATTTTGTCCCCGCTATGCGTCTGACCATATGGGGAACCATAAGCCCTACAAAGGAAAGGAGCCCCGCAAGGCTGACTGCACAGCCTGCAAGAAGTGCCGCCAAAAGCAGAAACAGGGTGCGCATAGCCGAAGCGTTCATACCGAGCGCTCTTGCGTTGTCCTCACCCAAAGTCAGCACATCCAATTGGTTTGACAGGGTAAGAAGTATTACGATTGCCGCCGAAATTATTACCGCCGCAGGCAGGAGCTTCTGATATGTTACCGCGGAAAACTCGCCGATTTTGAAATCGTTGCTCATAACCCCCACATTGGGCACAAAGGTGACGATAGTATCCGAAACGGCGCCCAGCAGGCTGTTCATAGCCACGCCGATAAGTATAACGGTGCCGCGTGACGCTCCCCATTTCCGCGAGCCGAGGCTTACAAGCATCACGGCGGCAAAAGCGCCGAGAAACGAAAACAGGGACAGCCGCCAGCCTCCGTAAATGCCGAGAGCGGTGCACACCGTTACGGCAAGACCCGCGCCGGAGTTTACGCCTATAATGCTTGGGGAGGCAAGACGGTTTGCGAGAACGCCCTGTATTACCGCGCCCGACACGGCAAGAGCCGCACCGCAAACAAGGGAAGCCGCCGTTCTGGGAAGTCTTACATAGGCAAAGATTCTTGTACCCGCCGAATAGTTAAATCCGTGGGTAAAGGCGTCGGCTATTTCGGAAAGGGTAAGCCTTGTGCCGCCTAAAAGCACTCCCGCGGCAATTGCCGCGGCAAGAAGCAGGAAGCCCGTAAGGTACAGCCACCTGTTTCTACCTGTCTTTTTCAAGCAGTATTTCGCTGAGCTGTGCATATGAATCTGCCCATTTCGCATTGGGTTTTATATTGAATAATTTTCTGTCCATAACATACAGCCTGTTTTCCCTGATTGCTTCGAGAGAGCTCCACGCGGGATTTTCCCCGATCACTTTGTCAAGGTTTTCCATGGCTTTGTCGGTGTCGTCGCCCATGGTGACTGCAAAAATGCGGTACGGATTCTGACGTATAACGCTTTCCGCGCTCAGATTTTCCAGAATGGAGGTATCGCTGTCCGCAATATTGACACACCCCAGATCGGCAAGCATTTCACCGAGGACGGTGCCCTCGCTTCCCTTTGCCTTGACGGAGCTTGCGGAGGCTCTGAGCAGCAGTACCGTACGCTTTTCCTCCGGCAAATCTGCCGAAGAGCACTCCTCTCTCACAGCCTCTATCTCTGCCGCAATATTTGTTCCGTACTGCTCGTACAAATCTTTTCTGCCCGTAATGTCGGTGCATATGTCAAGCATGGCAAGATAATCTTCAAAGCAGTCCACATCAAAATAAGCAACCGTTATTCCGGCGCTCTCCAAGGCTTCTTTCATTTCCACATCGGCGGCGGTGGAAGCGCTGGCAATAACGAAATCCGGGTCTGCCGACAGCAGCGCTTCAAGACCGGGAGAATGGGCGCCGCCTATGTTTACGGCGTCCCCGAGATCAAGACCGAAATCGTCCCAGGCGTCCTCTGCGGCGGCACACAGGGTGCCGCCCGCCAGAGCCCATACATCGGCAAAGCTGCCGATAAGCGCCGCCGTGCGCTCCGGGCATTTATCAAGGGTGATTTCCCGTCCCAGTGCATCAGTAAATGTGACTGCGCTGTCCGCGCTTTGCGGCTTTTCTTCGGGCATTTTACCGGAGCAGGCGCAAAGCGTCAGCATAAGCAGAGCTATCAGGGCGGCTGTCAGTTTTTTCATCAGCAGGTTGCACCGCCTTTAACAGTTTTGTTGAGAATTGCGTCTTTGTCGATTTTATTGTTTATCAGCTTGTCCTGAACATAATCAAATCCCAGACGCTTTATAGTATCCGCAAAGCGCTCGCCGGTAATACCCTCGTCGCGGAAAAAGAGAATTGCGCGCTCAATAAGATCCATGACCTCGTCTTCGGAAGTGAAGACCTTGTCAAGCGGTCTGCCGTTTGCGTATTTCTTGCCCCATCTGCCGCCGATATAAACCTTATATCCGTCGGTATATTCGGGAACGGCGCCGAAGGGGCACTTGCCCTTACAGCGTCCGCAGTTGTTGCAGTCCGCGCCGATGACGAGCTTTCCGTCTTCAAGTCTTGCGGCTTTTATGGGGCAGGAGCTCTCGACCTGACATTTTTTACAGCCTCTGCATTTTTCCGCATCCAGCAGGGGCACGCGCTGACCGACTATTCCCAGATCGTTAAGATCGGGTTTTACGCAGTTGTTGGGACAGCCTCCTACCGCTATCTTGAACTTGTGGGGCAGGGTAACGCCGTGATAACCCATATAGAAGCGGTCGTGGATTTTTTCGCTGAGTCCGAAGGTGTCGATAAGACCGTACTGACAGGTAGTGCCCTTGCAGGAAACAACGGGACGGACAAGAGAGCCCGTGCCGCCTGTAATAAGTCCGTTTTCGTTGAGATAGCCGATAAGCTCTTCAATATTTGCATAGGGAACGCCCTGAATTTCCAGCGTCAGGCGGGAAGTCATAGTCACCTCTCCGCTGCCGTATTTTTCGGCGGCTTCGGCGATTATATGCTGCTGCGCCGCGGTTATTTTGCCGTTTTTGGTAATAACTCTTACATTGAAAATATCTGCATAGCGCTTGTCCCTGAGACAGCCGAGCCCCTTGACTCTCTTAATTTCCTCGGGGGAGAGGGTGCCCGTGGGATTTTCCACCTTTACCGTATTGAAGAACGCGCCGCCCTCCAGTACCTTTGTTTCAGTGTAGCCAAAGTATTTCAGCCTGTTCTGCAGGAAATATCCTCGCTTGCCCTTTGCGCATACAAGGAGCAGCTTTTCGTCCTTTTTCAGCCCTTCGACCTCGCCGTCAACCTTGCCGAGATCAACCCACTGCGCGCCGAAAATCTTCGGCGAGGGCTGTACGTCGATTACACGGTAATCCTTGGCTTTTCCGGCAAGATACTCCGCGGGAGTAAAGGTTTCAAAATCGCCGCTCATTTTGTTCTGCAATACATATGAAGCCTGAACGAAGGGATGAATAGCTGTGGAAAAAGGCGGAGCATACGCCATATCCATGGTGTCAAAATCGCTTACCTTAAGTCCTGCCGAAATTCCTACAACGGCAATATCGGTCATTTTATCCACCGCGCCGCTGCCTATGACCTGCATACCCAGAAGCTTTCCCGTAGTCTTGTCTGCAATAAGCTTTGTAACAAATGAAGAGGAGTCGGGATAATAGTGCGCCTTGTCGTCGGTGATGCAAACCGCGGTTGCAACATCGTATCCCGCATTTCTCGCCTGCTCCTCGGAAAGTCCTGTTCTGCCGGCGTTAAGGGCAGCGGAAAGCTTTACAACGCCTGTTCCGAGACAGCCGTAATACTTGCTGTCCGTCCCCGTAAGGGTTTTTGCAAGACATCTTGCGGTAATATTGGCGGTAGAGCCCATGGCAGACCACTGAGGCACACCCGTAATGCGGTTTTTCACTATGGCGCAGTCGCCCACCGCGTATATACTGTCAATATTCGTTTTCTGATATTCGTCAACCGCAACGGCGCCTTTTATCATTTCAATTCCGGTGTTTTCAAGAAATGCGGTGGCGGGACGGATGCCGATGCTGAGAATAACTATGTCAGCCGCAACCTCTCCCGCGCTTGTCGCCACGGCGCAAACGGACGAGTCGCCCCTGATTGCGGAAACGGAGGTGCCGGTCATAATTCTCAGCCCGCTTTCCCGAAGCTTTCTTGCGGCGTATCCTGCCATTTCGGGATCCAGTATGTTGGGAAGAATCTGAGAGGTCATATCCGCAACGGTTACGGACAGCCCCTGCGCCGCAAGATTTTCCGCCATTTCCATGCCGATAAAGCCCGCGCCTACCACAACAGCCTTTTTGCAGTTGTTCCTTTCGATATAGTCACGGATTGCAATAGCGTCATCGGGCGTGCGAACCGTAAAAACGCCGCGAAGACCTACTCCGTCTATCTTTGGAACAACAGGGGTCGCCCCGCTGGCAATTATCAGCTTGTCGTAAGACACCGTCTGACATGCTCCGGTGGAGGTGCTTTTGAAAACTACTGTTTTAGCCGCAGGGTCTACGCTTACAGCCTCTTCGCCCGTGTGAACGGACGCGCCCGTAAGAGAAGCAAATTTTTCGGGAGAGTTTACGATAAGCTCCTCTCTCGACTCAATTTCGCCGCCCACATAGTAGGGCAAACCGCATCCCGCATAGGAAATATCCGCGCTTTTGGTGTAAATATCCACCTGCGCAGACCGGTCTTCGCGCTTAATTTTTGCGGCGGCCTTTGTACCGGCAGCCACGCCTCCGATGACAAGAATTTTCATATAATTATCCTCACTTTTTGAGTTATTGAAATCTGCTTTCTGTTATGCCGAAACGCGCACAAACGGCATATACCGTAAACTGTTTTAATAATACCATACATAAAGATATGTGTCAATAATTATCGAAAGGAAGAGTATATGCCGAGACCCGGAAAATGCAGGAAAGTCTGCTGCCTTCCGCAGTTTACCGGAGCCGACCCGAGGGATGTTGCAACATAAAAGCACGGCGTAAAGAAATCGGGATAAAGAGTATAAGAAAGCAAAAAACAGCGGCAGGGTCAAAACCCTGCCGCTGTTTTTTGCGTAAAGCCGTACGGCCGAATAAAGCCTGCGGCTTTACCGTCATATAATCGCCCGCTGTGCCGTGTGAGGAAATAATTTATAAACCCTGCATGTGCAAGGCGGCACCCTCGCCGCAGGAGTTTGTGCTTCCAACGTCCGCCGATCCTTATAAAAGGCGGCGGGAGGCCTGCATACCTGTCCCGGGGTCAGGTTCCTTTAATCAATCGTGGGTTTAACTACATTCCTTATCACGCGCACCGCAGGACGAAAGCTGATTACTCGTCCTCGGGCTCCATATCGTAATCGATATCGGCAAACTCGTCGTCGAAAATGTCGGCGATACGGTCGAATTCCTCATCGTCCTCAATAGACACCAGAATTTCCTCGCCGTTTTCGTCCTTTTCGCCGCGGAGCACGATATATTCCTCGGGCTCGCTGTCGTCCTCGGTGTAGGGGATGAGGGCGTAGTAAGTAACGCCGTCCTCCTCAATAGTGCCGATAAGCTCGAAATCGCTTTCGGTACCGTCCTCGTCGGTCAGAGTATAAATATCGTCGCCCTCGAAGATCTCGTCATTTTCTGCCATAAAAAACACCTGTGCCTTTCATTATATTGTCCGTATGCGGCGCGGATATGCAGCTTTTCGCACATATAAATATGCAAAAATCTGCCTTCTCCCGTCCGCAGACCTTACTTTTCGCCATAAAGCGCTAAGTACCTGATTGCAGGAGCCGAGTTGCCGCGAGCGGCGCGCCGCCGCTCCTGCCTCTCTCTACTACTATTCTATCCGCCCGGGGCGTTTTTGTCAAGTAGTAATTAACAGCAATTTGCGACACGGAAACCGTATGGGTATAAACGGGCACGCAGAGTGCAGAAAAGGCGCTCAGCGCCTTTTTTGCTTTCGCTTAGCTGCCCGCTTCGGGTTTGCGGCTGCATTTTCCGCTTTTTCTTCGTCCTTCAGAGTCTCCAGAGAGCGTATTTTGTCACGCAGGAACGCGGCTTCCTCAAAGCGAAGCTCCGACGCCGCCTTTTTCATTTCGGCGCGCAGCTTTTCGACTTCGTCCGCCCGTCCGGCGCCGCTCTTGCCCCTCACGCCGCGGGAGGAGTCGGGCGCGCCTATCTGAATAAGCTCTCCCACTCTCTTTTTGATGGTCTCGGGAGTTATGCCGTGCTCCTCGTTGTATTTTTTCTGTATGGTGCGCCTGCGCTCTGTTTCGTCAATGGCGGCTTTCATGGAGCCGGTTATTGTGTCGGCGTACATAATGACCTTGCCGCGGGAGTTTCTCGCCGCCCGTCCTATGGTCTGTATCAGGGAGCGCTCGCTGCGCAGAAAGCCTTCCTTGTCGGCGTCGAGAATTGCCACAAGAGTGACCTCCGGCAGATCTATTCCCTCTCTGAGCAGGTTTATGCCCACCAGCACATCGTATACGCCCAGACGCAAATCGCGAAGCAGCTCGCTTCTTTCCATGGTGTCCACGCTGTGATGTATATACTTTACCTTTACCCCCTGAGAGTCAAGATATTCGCTGAGATCCTCCGCCATTTTTTTCGTAAGAGTGGTGACAAGCACCCGCTCGCCGCGCTCCACCCGCAGGCGTATTTCTCCCAGCACATCGTCCACCTGAGTATCCACGGGGCGCACCTCCACCTCCGGGTCAAGCAGTCCCGTGGGACGGATGATCTGCTCCACCACCTGGGAGGAATGCTGAACTTCATATTCGGCGGGGGTGGCGGATACGGTAATTATCTGATTTATGCGTGATTCGAATTCTTCAAAATTCAAAGGACGGTTGTCATATGCCGAGGGCAGGCGGAAGCCGTAATCTATAAGATTTTTCTTTCTTGCCCGATCCCCTCCGTACATACCGCGCACCTGAGGCAGAGTAACATGGCTCTCGTCCACAAACATCAGAAAGTCTTTGGGGAAATAGTCAAGCAGAGTATAGGGAGTGGAACCGGGAGCCCTGCGGGCGAATATGCGGGAGTAGTTTTCTATTCCGGAGCAAAAGCCTACTTCCCTCAGCATTTCCAGATCGTATCTGGTGCGCTCTTCGATTCGCTGCGCTTCGATAAGCTTTCCCTTATCCTTGAAAAACTTAACCCGCTCCTCCAGCTCTTCCTCAATCTCCCGGAACGCTTCCTCGCGGCTGTCGGGGGAAATGACATAGTGGTTGGCGGGGTAAACGGGAGCGTAGGTAAGATTCTGCAGCACCCTGCCCGTCAGAGGGTCTATCATGGACACCCTGTCTATTTCGTCGCCGAAAAACTCAACTCTGACAGCCTTGTTGTTTTCGTTGGAGGGGAACACCTCCAGCGTGTCGCCCTTCATTCGGAAGGTGCCGCGCACAAAGCTCATATCGCTTCTGTTGTAGCTTACGGAAATCAGCTTTTTTGCAAGATCGTCCCGCTCCATGCGCATACCCGGTCTCAGTGCAGTTACCTGAGAGGAATATTCCTCCGGGGGACCCAGGGAGTATATGCAGGAAACGCTGGCAACGATAATAACGTCGCGGCGCTCAAACAAAGCGCTTGTGGCGCTGTGGCGCAGCTTGTCTATTTCATCGTTTACGGAGGAGTCCTTTTCTATATAAATGTCTTTTCCGGGCACATACGCTTCGGGCTGATAGTAGTCGTAATAGGAAACGAAATACTCAACGGCGTTTTCCGGGAAAAACTCGCGGAATTCGCAGCAAAGCTGTGCCGCAAGAGTTTTGTTGTGCGCCAGCACCAAAGTGGGACGGTTTGTGTTTGCAATAATATTTGCCATGGTAAAGGTCTTGCCCGAGCCCGTCACACCCATAAGGGTCTGAAAGCGCTGACCCGCCTCAACACCGGCGCTGAGTTTGTCTATTGCCTGCGGCTGATCCCCCGTGGGAGCATAAGGTGAATGAAGCTTAAAAGTGTCCAATGCGGCTTTCTCCCTTCTTCTGAAGTATATACCTTAAACAGTATACCACACTATGGGCAAAAAGAAAAGGAGTATATATAAGGAAGGTGAAAAATGACGGTGAAAAACAACGCTGTTTTTCACCGTCCCTAAAACTAAGTACTGCGCTATCTTGCCTCCAGTGCTTTGATTATCTCCCTTGTGTCCGCATATCTGTCGTCCTCGTGCTTCGAGCCGAACACGCCGATAATATACAGTTCTCCGTCCGGCTCGTCGTACAGGGTTATAAGGCAGTAATAATCCGTAAGGCTTCCGGTTTTCAGCCCTATAACATTGGGATTGTAGAATTCCGAGTCACCGTGAAGCTGTTTGTTGCTGTTTTCCCAGTGGTTGGTGTGCCCGCTGGCGTAGACCACATCGTCGGAGACGAGGCGGGCGTATTTCAGAATTATTTCGTTTTTCGCCGCGGCTGCCGAGATTTTCGCCATATCCTCAAGGGTGGAATAATGCTCGCTGCCGCAAAGTCCGTCGGGTGCGGTAAAGTTTGAGTCTTTACAGCCAAGCGAGGCGGCATATGTGTTCATTTCCTCGGTAAATCGGCGCACCGCCGCCTCCGGAGTAATGCTATCACTCCCCGCAAGCGCTCTGCCCGCGCCCGCCGCCAGAACATATGCCGCGTCGTTGCCGCTGGGCAGCAGCATACCCTCAATAAGCATTTCCGCGGACAGCTTGTGTCCGGGCAGGATATAGGCTATTGACGAGCCCTCTCCCATAAGATATATTTCATCTCCGGCGGTTATTACAGTGTCCGGCTCAAGCACGCTGAGCGCTGTCAGCGCCGTCAACAGCTTTGTGGTGCTGGCGGGGTAGATGCGCTCCGAAAGACCGCTGCGCATAATAAAGGCATCGGTGTCCGCGTCGTATACAAATACATCGGGTGAATAGGTGCTGACGCTTATGCCTTTCTGAGAGGGCGCGGAGGTGTCCGGCGCCGTGCTGTCAATGCCCGAGGTTTCCGCACTTTGCGTGCTGTGCTCGTATTTTTCTCCGGACGCGGCATTGCCGCCGCATCCCGATGCCAAAAGCACCGAGAATGCAGCGGCCAGCGCTGATATTTTCAGAAATGTCCGTTTGTTCATTTTCCGTCCTTCCCCTTATTATCTGTTCCTTATGGCGTCGATAGGCTTTTTGGAGGCTATGCGCTTTACGGGGAAGAAGCTTGCAAGCGCCGCAATGGCAAGGCTGAGTATCAGCAGCAGTCCCGCCTGACGCACTCCGAAATGAAGAACGGTAATGAGCACATTAAGCTCCGTTCTGATAACGCGGTTTATGACCGCGGTGGCTACGGCGACTCCGAGACATGACAGCACAAAGTTTATACCGGCAATAATAAGGCTTTCCGAGAAGAAGATGCGGAACACATCCGCTCCTCTGGAGCCGATGGCGCGGAGAATACCGATTTCCTGCTTCTTATAGGAAATACTGGTGGCGATAAAGTTTGCAAGCATGACCGCCGCAAAGACCGCAAAGCCCACGCCTATCCAGAAGAACACCTTGGAAAGGCTTTTCAGCACGGTGTTTACTGTATTAAGCTCAAAGGTCACGGAGTTTTCAAGCTCAAAGCCTATTGTATCGTCGCCGTTTACGCACATATCGACTACGGTGCGTACTCCGTCTCTCTCCTCCGGCATTGCGCCAACGGCAAAGCTGTATACGCCGTCGGTGCCGGTGGTAAAGCTGTCAAGCATGGAGCTGCTGCAGATAATCGCGGCTCTGATGTCTCCGGTTTTTTCAGTGTTTTTATAATAGCCCACTACCTTATAGCCGGTGTCACTCTTGCTCTCGTAATAGTCTCCGCTCCAGACGCTGTACTGGCAATCAAAGCTCTTGCCCTTGACGCTTTCCGGCTCAACTTCAAGTTCGTTCAGAAGATCCTCGGTGACAATAAGCTCTTTATCCGAGAGAGCGCTCTTTTCTCCGTCAAACCAGACTATGCTGTCTTTTGATACCCTGTCAAGGGTGGTCATATAGGTAGCGTCGATCCAATAGCTGTCTGTCTCGGATACATTGCAGGAAAAGTATATCCAGCCGTCCGTTATCATAGCCGTGGGAGTCTGCCCCTCGGTCATGGCGGAAATCGTGCCGTCTCCCACCATGGCGGTGCCTGTCAGGCTGTACGAAAGCATGGTGCGGAACTCGTTGTAGAGCGCGTATTTCACAAGCTGTGTAGCGGAGCTGTCCCCTGCGGGATTTTCTTTAAGCACGGTGTAACGGTCCGTATCTGCTCCCGTATCAACCACGGCGGTAACGGTGTAAACGGTGTCGCCCAGCTTTATTTCCTTGCCGATAAGGTCATTGGGGCGGGCGATGTCCGCCTTTTTGCCGTCTGCGTCAATATATCCTCCGATTTTGAAGGTCTCGTATATATACTCGCTGACGGCAATTTCGTTTTTGCCGCCCTCGGGCAGCGCTCCGCATAGAAGCTTTGCTCCCATATCCCCCAGTACCTTGTTATCTATTTCCGCAAAGCCGGTAAAGCCGGTGGGGTTTATGTGAAACTCGCTCTGGGAATCGGCCATAACGGCGGCGCCGTCCGTATTCATTGAAAAATCAAGAGAGGTGTTGGGTTGGTACACACCCACGGTGTCCACGCCGCAGCGCTCCTTTATAAGGGACATATCGGAGTCGGAAAGCATGGCGTTGCTTACGCGGTGCTCTGCGCTGCCCTCGCCCTTTTTCACATTCTTCACAAAGGAAGCGTAGTTTATGCCCGTGTCAATTATGGAGTCGGTGCAGGCGGTAACATGATTGTAGGAGCCGAAGGTGTCGGATAGTCCGAAAAGTCCGAAAGCTATGCAGGACAGCAGAATTGTAATGACAAGACGGAACTTTTTGTGCCTGAGTCCTCCTGCGCCTATCTTAAAGGCGCATTTCATGGGAAGCTTTGATTTGATAAGGGAGAAAGCTTCGGTGCCGGACTTTTTTTCGCCGTCGGCGGGAACACAGTCGGTGGGAACAAACTCTGCTGCATTTTCCTCCCGGTTTTCAAGCTCAAGGGTGACGCCGTTTTCAATAGATTCGATGTACTCGTTAATGCGTATGCGGTCCTCTTCGCTGAGGTGATAGCCGCGGCTGACGCTTACGGTGTTTCCGGAGAACTTCAGCCCCGTTTCCTCAGCCGTCGCATTTTCCGCCGTATCAGTACGGGTCACATCGCTTATAACATGACCGTCGGAAAGCTCGATTATCCGGTCGGCGTATTTTGTTGCAAACTCCCTGTCGTGGGACACCACGATGACCAGCTTTTCCCGGGAGAGCTTTTTCAGAGTATCCAGAACCTGAGCGCCGGTAGCGGAATCAAGAGCTCCCGTAGGCTCGTCTGCCATGATTATCTCCGGATTTTTTACCAGAGCGCGGGCAATGGCGACTCTCTGCTTCTGACCGCCGGACAGCTCGCCGGGCTTTCTGTCGCCGTAGCCGTCAAGATCCACATCGGTCAGTATGCGGTTTATTTCGTCATCGTCCGCTTTTTTGCCCTGAAGCTCAATGGCAAGGGCGATATTTGCGCCTACGGTGAACTCGTCAAGCACATTGTATTCCTGGAAAATAAAGCCCACATAAGTGTTGCGGTAGGAGTCAAAGTGGCTCTGCCTGAAATCCTTTGAGGACACGCCCTTTATGACTATCTCTCCTCCGTCGTAGCTGTCAAGTCCGCCCAGGAGATTCAGCAGGGTGGATTTGCCGCTTCCCGATTTTCCAAGAAGAAATACCATGCCCTTTTCGGGGAATGTCAGGCTGATATTATCAATTGCCTTGACGGGAACTCCCTTTTTGGGCTTGTATGTTTTCGTAAGGTTTTTTGTTTTCAGCATATTAAGCCTCCGAGGTGTACTATTTGTGTTAGTACAGTTATTGTATCATCGGAATATTCAAATGTCAATACGCTTTTTATAATTTTTTTGCACATCTCCTTAAGTTGTGCAAAACGCAAAAGTGCGCAGGAGTGTTTCGGAACATTATTGACATAACATACAAAATATGTTAATATAAATCCAGAAAAATAAAGGAGTTTATGGTATGAAAGCTTACGGTAAACGGATATTCACCACTGCCGCATTCCTTGCGCTGCTGTGCGCGCTGCTGTGCTTTGCCCTGTCAAGCGAAGCGGGAAATGTGTCGAACGACCCCGCCGACACCTATGTTAAAGAGACGGCGGAGTATGAGGACAGCACTCTGTCACTTTGGTTTGAGCATTCCTTCAAAAAGGTGCTTACCGAGGACATCACTCCCTCCGGAATGGACACCTACTCCGTTTACATGGCAAAAAACGAAATCGAAAATGCCCAGTTTGTGCTGTATTCCGACACGGACAAAACGGGGATGAAAGCGTCGGTTTCCGATTTTACCGCTTCCGACGGCAGCGGAGCCACCATGAGTGCGGAAATATATTATGAAATGTATGTTTCCACCGAGGGCATCGACCCCACCGCTTATATAGGGTACGATCCCGATGATCCTTTGATACGCGCCGGGGAGACTCCCGACCCCGTTGCACCGCTGAGCAGAGTCAAGACCTTTAAGCTTAACGGCGGAAAAAGCCAGGCGTTTTTCATTAAAATAAAAAGCACCGCCGACACTCCTGCCGGCTGGTACTCTGCGCGGCTTAATGTTATGAACTCAAGCGGGCAGACTGTAAAAACCGCGACGGTCTTTGCCTATGTGTGGGACTTCGCCCTCAGCGAAAAGACCGCTCTTGAGACCTCGTTTTATATTGCAAACAACACCTCCTACGGCGGAAACTACAAAGCATTTTACGACTATCTGCTGGAAAACAGAATGTGCGGCATGGACATTCCCGGTACGCTGAATGCTTCAAACGAGTATGTATTTAACGACCGCGTCAACGCCATCCGCGTATCTACCAACGGCTGCGGGTCAAATACCAATCCTTATTATATAGAAAGCGATTATTCCGGCTATGCGTCGCTGTATAATGAGCTTCAGGCGCTTGATAACTGGGAAAGCATTAAAAACAAGTTCTATTTTTACAATGTGGACGAGCCCAATCCGTCGCAGATGGAGAGCGTTATCACTACAGCCGCCGATGTAAAGGAACTGTGGCCCGATGCGGCGATCGTGGTGCCTATGTACCAGAACCTGCCGTACCCCTACGGCAAATACACTACCGACACATATTCCTACACTTCTATAATCGGTAATTATCCCTCATATGAAAGAATGGACCTTTTCCAGGCGCTGATAGACACCGACAGCATGACGCTGTTCTGCCCCATGACCTACGCCTTTACTCCCCATGAGCTGGTGGCTGAGACCATGCCTCACCACGGCGACGCCGCATACGGCGAGGAAAACAGCCGCGGGTATACAACCCTTAATGCATGGCGAAGCGGTCAGTATATATATACGGGCTCGGGTGAAGCGGAGCTTATACAAAAGTATTATGACTGGGACGCGCAATACGGCGAGATGAATGACCGTATGGATTCCGTAGTGGCTCTTGACACAAACGGCACTCACCGCAAGTGGGCGTACTGCTGTATGAGGCAGAACTCTTACAGCTACTGTCAGCAGCTTATTGAAAACACGGGACTCCAGACAAAGCTTCTGTTCTGGCAGCTTTATCAGGAAGATGTGACCGGCTATCTGTATTACGCCACCAACGGCTGGGAAGTTTTTGACAGCCGAAACGACAATTACATTGACAACACCTCTACGGGAGACAGAACAAACTGCGGCTGGAAGACCAACAAAGTATACAGCGGCACCGGATACATATACGGCGACGGAGTGATGTTCTACGGTGCTTCTCAGGCAAAAATACTGGGCACAAGCTACATCGGAAGCCTGAGAGTCGAGCTTATGCGCGACGGCATCGAGGAGTACCAGATGCTTACCATGCTTGAAGACCTGAAAGGCAAAGACGCGGCTAAAGCAGTAGTTTCAAAGGTTTCAAAGAATGTTGTAAACTACCTGTCAATGCCCGCATTCTCCACCTCCGCATGGTCTTCCGATATGGACGAATACGACATTATGGCGTCTGTCAGAAAAGAGCTTGGCAACGCCGTTGAAGCGGCTACCCTTGCAGGACAGTGCGAGCATAAGTGGGACAGCGGCACGGTAGTAACCGAGGCAGGCTGTATCA